>JAAYHT010000221.1 GCA_012735285.1 Clostridiales bacterium
ATGATGAAATTCAAATTACTATCATATAAACAAGCCCTAAGAAAAGCTCGCGAAAGAAATGATAAGGAAGCGATAAAGAATTGGAAAAAAGATATTCTAGAACTTCAAAAACAGATAAATGAAATGAAGTAGGTAGTATAAAACTCTCCTCTAATTATTTCACTTCTTACATTCCCCCCTTTATATTTAGGAGACACCAGAAATTATAAATGCTTGGAAGTCTCCTACAATATAGCTCTTTTCACAAAAATTTATTTGAGTCAGCTATCTCCGTATGCTATTATAAACCCAAGTAGTTGCAATGCCATTTACAAAGAAGGGAAGTAAGATCGATGAATGAAAAATTCATTGAAGTATCTCTGCCTATCATCAAAAACATGTTTCAGATAATCTACAATGTAGATACCACTATAGTGTTAGTAGATGAAAACTGTAAAGTTGTACATACCTGGACAAACGTTTCCTCTAAACAAGAGTATATCTTAGGCATAGAAGAAGGGGACGATTTAAGCGAGTCTGTTGCAGGTGTAAATGCGATAGACCAGGCTTTAAAAGCAAAAAAGTATGCTGAAATAAAGCATAATAATATTGAAATATTAAACAAACATAGGAAAATGTACAACCTTGCATTGCCCATATTCAACGCATACAACGAAGTAGTAGGAGCACTGGGCGTCTTCGGTCCTAATGAATCCGTCAATTTGGATTTTATCAGAGGAACCTTAAAGATGACTATAGCTGCGCTAGAAGGGCAATTAAAATCAATGGCATACAAGGCTGACTACGATAAAGTCTATAATCAACTACTTGGCACTATGGAAACCATACCAATAGGTACTATGGTTACCGATAACACAATGACCATTATTCATGTAAATGATGCGACCTTAAAGATATTCGGAGACGATATAGATGATATTGTAGGCAAGAATCTCGATGAATACCTGCACACCGGCGACTTCTTCCAAAACATGCTTAACGAGGGAAGAACTATGCTGGACGAAGAGATGACCTTTCATATGCCTCAAGGCAATATTACCTGTGAAGTCATTGTATCCCTTGTAAAAGGCGAGCAGAATAAAAATGTTCAGGGTCTAGTAATCAAGTTTAAAAATGTGCAATATATGTACACTTTTAAAAAGAGCAAAGATATAAACAAGGCGCATTTTTGTTTTGAAGATATAATAGGGCAGTCAAGTCAAATAAAAGAGGCTATAAGGCTGGCAAAAATTGCGCAAGAAGCACATCAAATGTTCTGCTTTTAGGCGAGAGCGGAACTGGTAAGGAATTATTTGCCCAAGCTATACATAATCACAGTACCCTTTGTAGCTATAAACTGCGGTGCTCTACCAAGCGGCTTAATAGAAAGCGAGCTGTTTGGCTACGAGGGCGGAGCATTCACTGGAGCTAAAAAAGAAGGACAAGCCGGGAAATTCGAGCAGGCAAACGGAGGAACCCTTTTCCTCGATGAAATTGCTGACATGCCCTTGCAGGAACAGATAACCTTGTTGAGGGTACTGCAAAATAAGGAAGTTGTTAGAGTCGGTGGAAATAGGATAATCAAGATCAATGTAAGGGTAATTGCCGCAACCAATGTAGATATCGAAAAGAAGGTTTTAGAAAATAAATTCAGAAAAGATCTATTCTATAGACTAAATGTATTCTCAATTACTATCCCACCATTAAGAGAGCGACCTGTAGATATATTGCTGCTAGCAGAAGCCTTCTTAAAAAGATATAGTGTGATTTTAAATAAAGATGTTGTAGATATGAGCTCAGAAGTTAAAGAAGCTCTTGTCGAACACCAATGGCCTGGGAACATTAGGGAGCTTGAAAATGTAATTGAGAGAGCTGTCAATATAACAAGGAGTAATATTATAACAATGGAGGATCTCCCACCAAATTTCCATACAAATTCAACAACTACTGCAAACAATCAAAGGGACAGAAAATTAAGCTTAATTGAACAAAATGAAAAATCAACTATAATTGAGGGCTTAATAAAATGTAACGGAAACATAAGTAAAACCGCTGATTTAATCGGGATTGGCAGACGATCCTTATACAGACGACTTGAATACTATGGAATTAATAGTAGTAAATACAGGACAAAGACTAAATAGAGGGGCTGTGACTAGCCCCTCTATTTTATGTATATTATTCAAGATCTAAGTTGAAGAGTTTAATAGCATTGGTACGGCCAATCTTGAGCCTGTCATTTTCACTGATAGAACAGTTATCAAACCATTCACAAGCCTCAGGTACGGATTCAAACGGGAAGTCTGTAGCGAATAGAATTCTGTCTGATCCTACCTCTGACATTACGTTCACCAAGGTCTGTGTACGGTGATGTCCGCTGGTTGTATACCAGAAATTCTTAAGCAAGTAATCTGATACTGAAAGTTTTATTGGAGCACCGCGTTGTTCTCTCTTCATACGGTTTGATATTCTCCACATGGTCCAGGGTAAGGTTTCTCCAAGATGACCAAGTATAATTTTAAGATTGGGGAATTCATCAAATAATCCGCTGCAAATCAGTCTAAGGGCATGTGTAGCAGTTTCTGTTCCAAAGGTCCAGGCAGCACCGTTTAACCATGGATGACCTTCTACACTACCGTTATTGCATGGCATGGGCTCACGTGGATGCAGATAGAAAGGAACATCTAATTTTTCTATCTCAGCCCAGAAGTCACGGTAAATGGGATCATCAAGATACTTATAGTTATCTTCTGTATCGATTTGAGAATATCCGTTGACTAATACACCTACGCATCCTAGTTCTTTAACAGCGCGCTGTGCTTCTAAAATAGCAGCATCGGGATCCTGCATTGGAAGAGCTGCAAAACCCCTGTATCTCTTGGGGAATTTCTGCATAGCTTCAGCCATTGTGTCATTGGCTTTTTTGGCTGTCTCAATAGCTTCTTTTCTATTATAGCTTGCTTGGATAGCAGGCGCATTTAAGGATAGAATCATTACTTCCATTCCGTTTTCGTCCATTAGCCTGATACGCTCATCCATTAAATCTGTAATAGCTGCTGCAAATTTAGGCCAAACTTCTTTTGGGAAATACTTTTCTGAGCAACCTAGAGTTTCCGGAATTGCAAAAGTTTCTTCTAAGCCGATTTTGTTATTCATTATTAATCCTCCTTTAATTTTGAGTATAGCCAAGCTAAAGGGGTATTTTCCCCCTATAATCAAACCTAATATCTTCCAAATTCACATTGGAGTTTTTCTACATTTTGCTAGGCAAGAAT
>JAAYHT010000222.1 GCA_012735285.1 Clostridiales bacterium
CTGTGGTTACATTTCTTAACCCTTTGAAAGATAAATATTTCAGGGCATGCCCGTATAGCAGTACAGTCCTATCTCCTTTGGAAAAATTTAGTCCCTTATCATTCATCTTTTGAAAGATATCGTTTATATCTTTGATGGCTTCATCAATGGGATAAGCTTTACCTGAGCTATTAAAGCCTATCTTCCTACAAACAAACACCAAATTATAATTTATAGGCATTTTTGCGGCCTGAATTGATACAGAAACGGACATTTCCGCTTTTATAGGAATGACTTGTGAAATTTGAAAACCTGCACCGTGGATTGCATTATATACTGAGACCCATCCGTCAACTCTAGAATGATGATACGTGAATATTAAAGATCCGGTATCTTTGAGCACCCTATTGCTTTCCCTAAAAACATCACATAGCTTTTCTTCAAATCTAATTGGATCATCGTCTTGCACTTCTCCAGATACACGTGTAGATACCTCCGTAGCTTTGTCGATGCCGATATTTAACTTCTTAAGCCATACAAAGAAAAAATCAGCTAACTCAGAGTAGTTCACATTATCGAAGAAAGGTGGGTCAGTTAATACCAAATCTACGCTTTTAGAAGGCAGACCAATTTCAGATGAATCTTTGCAAAGAATTAATGGGCGGCCAACATCCCATTCTTCCAGGTTGGTAGTCGTGCTAGTTTTAATTTTACAATTCCGTAGATAGTGCCTGTCTGCACGGTCATTATCGCCAATCTTTATCTCGAATGGGTTTTCCTTGTATTCCATTGCACGTAGTACCCTTGTTTCAAAAAAGGCCGAAAAACCTCCGGATGAAGACTTTACCCCCCAAACGTTTGCCTCTAGAGGCATGAGTTCATTCTTTAAAATATGATTGTGAAATAGAGGGCGCACTGCACCAGTCCCTTCACCTTTAAATGAACAAAACATATTGTTAAACTCTAAAGTACCACTCATCAATACAGCAAAAAGGCGGCGAATATCACTGTCTTTGATTTCACATATTGCTTTTGAGAGAATAGCAAAACTCAATAGCTGTCTACTGTTGAACATTTCGCTCCAACGTTTGTATTGATAGTTTAAAATCTGATTTGTATTTATTCCTTCATGAATTGGGTCATCAGGAATAAAACTAAGATATTGTGATAGTTCATCTTCAGCTTTGGCATACAACTCCAAATCGAAGTCGTCAATTTTTGAATAGTATTTATTGCCCGCATCATCAATTATCATTTTTGCATACATTCGTTGAGGTAGAATGGCTTCTTTCCTTCTTACATAATCAACAATTCTTTCCCGGTTGCCGCAACCAGGACAAATGTAATCGGCTCTTTCAACGTTACCCTTTTGAGGATTGTATGTTTTATTACAGTGCCTACAGGTAGTTACCTTATCGGAATATTTGATCTCGTTGATTTCATTACAATATGGGCATATTGACTGTGCCTCGGGCTTCCTAGATGGATATGCGTTTTTCGAGAATATACTACTTTTGTAAAGTGGAACTTCAGCATTGCATTTCTCGCATGTAAGGGTTTTAACCCAAAAATAATATAGAACGTCGACAAGGCGGTCTTCGTAGGTTGCTTTATAATAGCTTTTAATCCGATCACTACATTTC
>JAAYHT010000223.1 GCA_012735285.1 Clostridiales bacterium
ACTTAATCTTACAGGATTTTCTATCTATGCTCTACTTTTTTTATACAAAATAAAATGTTGGAGCTTCCGATTACTCGGTTACCCCAACATTTATTATAGATCCCTTTTTTGTAGATAGTGTAAAATAATTGAGGAGTTTTTGAAGAAAAAGAAACAGAGATCAGCCTCCTGTGATAAAATTGTTTTATACACATATTACAAAACACAAAAGGAGGGAGATCTCTGTGAATAATATTATATATCAAATAATCGAAGAGTTGGGAAGAAATATTTTGAAAAACATTGAGGAAGGTGGTCTTTCGGATATAGACCAGTTTGCTTCGGAGGCATTAGAGCTTTGTAAAGGAAGCGTACGCGAACTAATATCAGAAATTGTAGAGCAGCTGAATAAAGAATTTCGTTCAGATAAGAAATTTCGCAAGGAACTAGGTTTAGCATTAAAGGAGAAAGATCGGCAACGCAGTCTGTTGACTGAAGTAGGGCTAATAGACTTTAAGCGTGACTACTATCATGAAAAAGAAAGCGATACATATTTTTACCCATTAGATATTATGATAGGCCTTACCCCTTATGAGAGGATTGGTGCTAATGTTAGTGCACGTTTGTTAATGGAAGTAGCAGAGGTTTCATATGAGAAAAGCGCTAAGATAGTGACTAATGGTGATGTAAGCAGGCAGACAGTAAAGAACAAAATTTTAGCAGTCGGAAAGCTAGAAAAAGAAGCCCCTACAGAAAAACGAGTAGCAAAGGAATTGCATGTTTTTGCGGATGAGGACCATGCAAATCTACAAGAAGGAGGCAAAAGTCGCATGGTACCGCTTATCACAATTAGCGAAGGAATGCGTGCAGTTGGAGAAGGAAGAAATGAATTAGTAAATCAAGTTCATTTTACAGGACAGATCAAGAAGACAAAAGAAGCCTGGGAACATGTAGGTGGTTATATATCACAAGCCTATGATGAAAATGAAATTGAAATAGTATATCTGCATGGAGATGGAGCACCTTGGATCAAACAAGGGATAGATGAGTTACCAAATTGCGTATATGTAATAGATAGTTTTTATTTTGAAAAGCATTTAAAACATGCCACGGCGGGGTTTGGGCATCAGAACTATAGGATGCGAATTAGACAGGCTATATTTGAAAAAGATAGAGATAAAGCTCTGGATCTAGTAAATGAAATGCTAACTCATTCAAAAGAACGAAAGCAAGCAAGACGAGTCCTTAAATTCAGAAGTTATTTAGTAAACAATTGGGAAGAAGATACACTGAAGACATAATAGGCAGCTGCACAGAAGCTTTAATTAGCCATGTGTATTCAGAAAGACTAAGTAGGAATCCTATGGGTTGGAGTGAAGAAGGCCTAAACAAGATGGCAGAGTTAAGAGTATATATTTGGAATGGTTGTGTAGCTACGGCAGAAGATTTTAAACGAGCAAAACAGGAAAAAGAGCGAAGTATACTTAAGGGTTACGCCCAAGAGCGCATGCGCCATGTAATGGGTAATTGCCTTGATTGGAGTATTTTCGAGAAAGAGCAATACAACATACACACTAATAGTCCAACACAGATACTAATTAGATCTTTAAGCCAGACAAGTAGCTTAGCTGTATAATCGAAAACAACGGGGGGTTGTCAAGCAAAAACTCCACAACAATTTGACACCGTC
>JAAYHT010000224.1 GCA_012735285.1 Clostridiales bacterium
ATCTTACTCCGTACCTAGCGTAAATATCAATATGCGCCACTGAATCAAACAGTCCGGTTTTAATCATATCTTCAAGCATGGTGAAGTAATCATTTCCCACTGTTTCAAAAGTTCTGGTTTTAAAATAGTCGGCGCAATCTATCTTTGACGCTATAGAATAGCCGTCAATAAAGTGAATCCCTCCCAGAACAAAATCAAAGGGGTATTCCCTTACTACCCACTCTATGTCCTTAAGGTATTTAGGTATATAGCCTACTTCAATTCCTCTTTTAACCTTCAGGCCACTGCCTTTGAACTCTTTTTCCGCCCTATCTATTTCATCAAAATAGCCGTCAAGCCAATCCCAATCAAATATACTCCATTTCTTTCCTTTGTAATAGATCATCCTATCTTTGCCCCATTCTACTGGACCAAATTCAAGATGGGTAGTAAAGCATATTTCCTCAATCCCAAGTTCTAGGGCGCGCTCACAGTATTCCTTAATTTTTACAGGCTCTGCATCTACAGAATAGTCAGGATGTACATGATAATCAGTCTTTACTCTCATAACTAGCCACCTTCCTACCACAAATCAGATATCACGTAAACTCCTCACGGCTTAAGCTTAATCGTGAGGAGTTTTGAAAACTTTTTTATTCCATAAAAAAGTTTAGTATTAACCAAAGGCCTTTTTAAGATAATCAACAAAGCAATCCATATCTTGACGACTTGAGAACATGGCACGTGCATTGTCAGCCCGGCCTCCGCCCTTTCCGTTCCATACATGGGCATTGTCCTTAACTATCTTGCCACAGTCATGTTTACCTGAAGAAATGAGAATTATAGTGTTTTCCGTGGGTGAGATTAATACAAATAGATTGTCTATATCCTTGGGTAATAGTTTGCCGATAGATAATAGGTCCTCTGCCTTTAACATTGGGTACTCGCGAACTATTACACTTTGACTAAGGTCTTTTACTATTTCTTCAGCACGCTCGCTTATGAAGAACTTTTTGAGTTCATAAAGCTCCTGTTTTACATCTTTAAACTTTTGTTCATGGGCGTTTATTTTTGACATTACTGAAAGCGGGTCAGTCGCAAAGTGATTGCAGATGGTCTTAATTAACTTTGCTTCATCTTGAGAATAAAGCAGCGCATTCAAGCCAGCATCAAATGTTATGCGGGCCATCCTCTTATATTTCTCCCACTTGTATAGTTTTATAAGGCCTACTTCCCCTGTGGTTCTTGGATGGGTTCCACAGCAGGCAACACAACCCGCTTCGTAGGATTCATCTCCTATACCCACTAGGATTATATCTTCATCTAAGGCTAATTCCTTTCTCATCGGCATCTTTTCAGCCTCTTCCCGGCTGTCAAAATAGCGCACAAACACGGGAAGATTTGCCCATACCAACTTATTTGCCTCAAGTTCAGCCTCTACCATCATTTCATCTGTCATCATTTTGTAGTTTTCGTTCTTTTCAAAGTTTATATCTACAGTCATGTAGTCAAGCCCCATATGAAAGCCTCTGTTTACACCGCCGTAGAGTTCATAGAATACTGCGGATAATATGTGTTCGCCACAGTGCCTTTGCATGTTGAGAAATCTCTTATCCCAATCAATTTTAGCAGTTACGGTTTTTCCTATCAGGCCCTTGGGATCCTTGAGTGAACTTACCTGATGATAGATTACGTTGTCCTTCTCAAAGACATAGTCTACAAAATTATCATCGATATACCCTGTATCAGAGGGTTGTCCACCACCTTCAGGAAAGAAGACCGTCTGATCTAGTACTATATATGCAAAGTCTTGGTCATTTTCGGTAAAAACATCTAATACCTTGCTTTGGCATTCGGCTTGATATACATCCTTTTGATATAACCTTACTGTTTCTTTCACAACCACACCTCGATTTTCATTTTAAAATATACCCGTTTACTAGTATAGCACGAACCACCATCTGCTTGTCAAAAACTAATTGCTTGGCTTTGATTCATAATGCTTTGATAGGAGAGCATATAATATCTAAAGGTATTCCGTATGGCAGGAGGGTTTGGGTATTATGAATAAAAGCAAATATGCTCTTGCAGCTACTATCGCTGCTTTGATTTTGGCCATTGTTGTATTGGTTATACCACTGCAAGTGGGTATTCTGGTAAATCAATTTGTTTCAGCTAATGATATTCTTTTGCTTGACCCAGGACATGGAGGCATCGATGGAGGGGCTAAAGGTGTTAGCGGTGTTTGCGAAAAAGATATAAACCTGGCAATAGCGTTTAATATAAAAAGGTTGGCTGAAGCCGACGGATGGACTGTGGTCATGACCAGAGAAGAGGACAAGGGTCTTTATCCTGAAAAAAACAGGCAGACCATTCGCAGCCTGAAGACAGCAGACCTACTTGAAAGAAAGCGAATAATCGAAGAAACTAAACCCCTATTAGCCGTAAGCATACATTTAAACAGCTTTAAACAGGATCCTTCGGTTCGAGGAGCTCAAACCTTCTATCCAGGTGCAAACGCTGAGCAACATATAATCGAAGAGAGCAAGCTTTTAGCAGAGAAAATCCAAGAAAACCTTGTAAAGGGAATAGCTGACGGTACAGATAGAAAGGCCCTTAAAAAAACCGATGCCTTAATATTCAAGAACCCACCCGTTCCTATTGTAATAGTTGAATGTGGATTTTTATCTAATAGGGAGGAGGAAAAGCTGTTAACCCAGGAATCCTATCAGCAAAAACTAGCAGAATGCATTTACAAGGGTATTATGGAATATACGGGGAAACAGGGCTCAGAACCTATACAGATTTTAGATAACAGGGCTTAAAAGATTTATAAGAACAATTGTTAACCATGCCTGTGGATAACTTTTTCCTATTATTTGAAATGATTTATAAGAATGTTGGAATTTCAACGGTTTAAACTATTCAAGTTTTCCACAGTACCCTTTGGATAACTTTGTTTATAAGTTGTAATTAATATGATAAAAGTTGATAGAAATCTAACAATTTAGACAATTCTCACTTGTTGAAAACCGTTCTTTTTATCACAAACATTTGTTAACATAAAACAGGAGAAAATAATAAAAAAAATGGTAGTTGTATCCAACTACCACCATTCAAGATTTATTATCTTCGCTCCCTTGTCAACTACCCACGACCTAAAGGTCATGGGCTTGTAACTGCCCAGCCGTGCCAGCGGATAATCCCTCCGGCCTTTTATCGATAGAAGGTATCTATCGTGGCGTTACATCGCAGGGTGATTGAC
>JAAYHT010000225.1 GCA_012735285.1 Clostridiales bacterium
CATTAGTCCACCCCCATTTATTAGGAATATTATAACAAATAGATAATATATCCGTCTACAGATATATATTGTCGTATTGCTTGACATGCATGAAATCACGTGTATACTTCAAACTGAAGGTATATTTTTTATTGCTAGTATATCTGAAGGTGTTTTGCATGGATAAGCAAAAATTAAAACATAATTTAATATTAATATCTTTTGGCATTATCTTGTATGTGGTTCTGCTTAACATATCTCGCGTCATAGATTCCATTAACTATATCCTTCATATAATATCTCCTATGATATATGGACTTGTTATAGCATATGTTTTGAATATACCTTATACCTGGCTGAAAGAAAAAGTGTTAGTTAAATTGCAAGATAGATGGGGGCTGTCAACCACAGCCATATCTGTCATAGCTTTAATTTGTACATATGTGGTACTTATACTTATACTTGCACTTTTAATTTCTACTATCATACCTCAATTAATTGATAGCATAACCCAGCTGATACAAAACTTGCCTTTTTATATCAGTTCCCTTGAAACATTAGTTAATGACGTAATTTATAAATACAGTTTGGAGAATTATATACCTGGTCTTGCTCAAATCGATAATCTGTGGACTGAATTTAAACTAAAAGGAAGCGGTTTATTAACCAGCCAAATGCCTACTATTGCAAATTATCTAGTCGACTTAACCGCTAAGTTTTTAACTTGGGCCCTTGGCTTGATTATCTCAATATATTTTCTATGGGCAAAAGAAATGCTCCTTAGACAGATGAGAAATCTTCTTATTGCCTATACCCCAAGAAGATTTTCAAACCGCATGCTTGAAGTGGCTTCACTTGCAAATCATATATTCAACCGATTTGTAGCTGGTAATATGATAGATGCCTTAATAATTGGTATCCTTTGCTTTATAGGCTGCAGTATCTTAAGAATGCCTTATACGCTGCTTGTCAGTGTTATTGTAGGTGTTACAAATATTATTCCTATATTTGGTCCCTTCATAGGCGCCATACCAAGCGCTTTCATTATTATTATCGTTGATCCCTTTAAGGCCCTTCTATTCATAATTTTAATCTTTGCACTACAACAAGCCGATGGAAATATTATAAAGCCTCATATTTTTGGAACTACGATTGGCCTTCCAAGTATCTGGGTATTATTATCGATTGTAATCGGCGGACGCCTATTAGGCGTAGTCGGTATGTTAATTGGTGTGCCAACTTTCGCTCTAATTTATTATTTACTTCGCGATGGTGCAAATAAAAAACTCAAAAACA
The DNA here is from genome assembly GCA_012735285.1 of Clostridiales bacterium. Taxonomy (GTDB): domain Bacteria; phylum Bacillota; class Clostridia; order Peptostreptococcales; family Anaerovoracaceae; genus JAAYHT01. The sequence goes on from JAAYHT010000225.1 coordinate 1,276, forward strand.
TGAAATCCTAATCTTAACAGAAAAAAATTAATGTATAGTAAACTTAGCAAACACAGTGTATAATATTGTCGTATTATATAAAAGACAGTATTTTTTTGGAGGATAAATATGACTTTTTCTATGGTATTTCTGTTGCTAGGCGGACTAGGATTGTTCCTTTATGGAATAAACATGATGTCAGACGGCTTGGAAAGTCTAGCTGGTGACAGAATGCGTCGCACTTTGGAGATTTTAACCAACAACCGTTTTGTAGCAGTAGGTGTTGGTGCAGTTGTCACAGCTGCAATACAGAGTTCATCTGCAACCACGGTTATGGCGGTAGGTTTTGTAAACGCAGGACTCATGACACTGTTACAGGCTACAGGAGTAATAATGGGAGCTAATATAGGTACTACAATAACAGCTCAGCTTATTGCTTTTAAGCTAACGGATGTGGCACCTTTCTTTCTTTTTGCCGGAATGCTGATGGCGATGTTCATAAAAAGAAAGAGGCTTTCTAAGCTTGGCGAAATAATATTGGGTTTCGGCATGCTTTTTGTTGGTCTCAGCCTTATGTCACAGGCAATGGAACCATTGAGGCACAATGAAGCATTCCTGAACTTTCTAATAAGCTTTAAAAATCCAGTTATAGGTATACTAATTGGAGCAGTATTTACGGCTATAGTTCAAAGTTCATCTGCCTCTATCGGTATACTGCAAACCTTCGCGGCGGCAGGGATGATAGGTTTGGATTCAGCAGTTTTTGTAATACTTGGACAAAATATTGGGACATGCCTTACCGCTGTTCTCGCTGCAATCGGTACAAGTGCAAATTCCAGGAGAACAGCCGGAATCCACCTGATGTTTAATATCTTCGGGGCGATATTTTTCTTAATTATTGTTACCCTATTCCCTGTTATTGTTACAGAGATTGAATCACTTTCAGTAGGAAATGTATCAAGGCAGATAGCTAACTTCCATACTATCTTTAATGTATCTGTAACAGTTCTACTATTCCCCTTTGCTAACTACATGGTTAGATTCATCTCAAGGGTTATACCTGACAAGCCTGATCCACACAAGGCAGAGATGAGACTTATCTACCTTGATGAAAGAATTACACAAACACCTGCTATTGCATTAAGTCAGACCCTTAAGGAAATAAAGCGCATGGGTCAAATATCAAGCGGCAATTTAAAATTAGCTTTGGAGTCCTTCTTTGAGCTGGATGAAGCTAAGGCAAATAAAGTTATTGAAATAGAGAAAACTGTAGATTACTTAAGTGATAATATTGCAAACTATTTAATTGAATTCCAAGGGCTAGAGGAACTGTCTGAAAATGAACTTAAAACCCTGGGTGGTTTGCACCATGTAATAATTGATATGGAAAGAATAAGCGATTTGGCTGAAAATATAGCTGAATATGCAATATCGCTGTTAAGCGAAAGAGCAAGTCTAACCCCAGAAGCTCGCAGTGAATTGACCTATATGGCAGATAAGGCTGTAAGCATGTTGGATACTTGTTTGGAAATCTTCAATGAACGTGATATAGGTCGTCTGGAAGAAATCCATGGCCTTGAAACCGAACTGGACGACCTAGAAAAAGAATTTATCAACAATCATATACGCAGGCTTCAGTATAAAGCTTGCGATCCACAAGTCGGTGTAATTTATACAAATATGATGTCAACTTTAGAAAGAATAGGAGACCATGCCAACAACATAGCATATGCAATACAGACTGGAACAAGCGGTTAGTCTTTAAGGACTAGCCGCTTTGATTCATCAGATGTTCTGCGCACTGCTTCAGTTCTCCCAAGGTTGCAATCTCTACTCTCGATTCTGCAAGTACCTTCTGTACATCAACAGGCAGCGATTTGAAATAATCTCTTAATTCAGGGTTGTTCATATAGTATTGCCAAGTCATTTTATCACCTCGAATATAGTTTATACAAAAACACCATAATTATTAGCTTCGTTTATCTTATACAGATCAGGGTATATATTAACACAATTAGTAATTATTGCCTTGCCAGACTTGTCCATTGCCCAAGTATATTTATCTTTTACCATGCATAGGATGTTTATAGGTTGTACCCTTCTTATTCCTGTTTATATGCACTTATTTGCGAAAGGAGAATGAAGATGGGTAAAATGATATTTGTTTCAAATCGTTTGCCGGTAACTGTTAGTAAAGCTAATAATAAGCTTGAATATACTAAAAGTATAGGTGGGCTTGCAACGGGCCTTGAAAGTTACCATAGGAAATCTGACAGCATTTGGATTGGATGGCCGGGAATATCAGATGATAAAATTGATGATTCGGACAAGTTAATTATGGAAGAAAAACTGAAAAATGATTATAGTTGCCTTCCGGTATTTTTAACCGATGAAGATATTGAACAGTTCTACCACGGTTTTTCAAATAGGACTATTTGGCCTCTTTTCCACTACTCACCTGATAAGGTTGCATACGATGTTAACACATGGAAAGCATATAAACAGGTTAACAAAAAATTCTTTAATATAGTATCTCAATTTATAGGCGATGGAGACATCGTCTGGGTACATGATTACCAGCTGATGCTTCTTCCTCGGATGATAAAAGAAAATTACCCACACACAAAAGTTGGCTTTTTCTTACACATCCCTTTTCCTTCTTATGAAATTTTCAGGTTACTAATCTGGCGGGAAGAAATCCTGCACGGACTATTAGGCTCAGATCTTATAGGTTTTCATACTTATGATTATGTAAGACATTTTCTATGCAGTGTACGCAGATTATTAGGTTATGACCATGATCTTAACAAAATCAACTATCAAGACAGATATGTGCTAGTTGATGCCTTTCCAATGGGAATCGATTTCGACCGCTTTTCAAAAGATTATAGTGAGTGCGAAGACTTCACTAAGGCAGAAAAAGAAATATTGGAAATAAAGCAGGATACCAGAATCATTCTTTCTATCGATCGCCTTGATTATACAAAGGGTATTCCTGAACGAATAAAAGCTTTCGATCTGTTTTTGTCCAAGTATCCCGAATATCAGGGGAAAGTTAAGCTTTACCAAATTGTTGCACCATCCAGGGTTCAAGTATCAACATATGAACAGCTGAAAAGAGAAATTACAGAACTTATAAGCGAGGTTAACGGCAAATACGGGACTATCAGCTGGATGCCAATCTGGTACTATTTCAAATCATTCTCACAAGAAAGCTTAATTGCCTTCTACAGAAATGCCGATGTACTTCTAGTTACTCCCCTAAGAGACGGAATGAACCTAGTAGCAAAGGAATACTTTGCATCCAGATTGGACAACAAAGGAATGTTAGTTATAAGTGAAACTGCAGGCGCAGCCAGTGAGCTGGGTGAGGCTGTTGTCATCAATCCAAATGATTTAAATGAAATAGCTGATGCTATTAAGAATTCATTGGAGATGTCTCTGGAAGAAAAGACTGTGATTAATAACGTTATATGCCACAGGCTAAAAAGCTATAATGTCTATTACTGGGCAGAGGATTTTATTAACAGTCTCTTGCAAATAACCTCCGATCTCTCAAACAACGTTTCAAAGAACCTTGAGCAGAATAAAGATTTGCTACATAATGCATACATAAATGCTAAAAAAAGAATCCTATTCCTTGATTACGATGGTACACTTGTAGGCTTTAAACGAATACCAGAACAAGCAAAGCCTGATCAGGAATTAAAAGAAATATTAAGGAAATTAGCGGATGACCCCAACAATACAGTAGTAATAGTTTCAGGTCGGGATAGGGATATTTTGGACAACTGGTTTGGAGATTTAAATGTTCATCTGATAGGCGCACACGGACTCTGGATACGCCATCCTAACAAGAATTGGTTCATGACAATTCCTATTGACAATGAATGGAAAGAATCAGTAAGAAACATATTAGAGCTTTATGTCACCCGCTTACCAGGTTCCTTGGTCGAAGAAAAGGAATACTCCCTCGCAGTCCACTACAGACAGTGTGAACCAGTAATAGCAAAAGTTAAGCTAAATGAATTAAAACAGGTCTTACTCTCAATGACAGCATCAGCCAATATTGGACTTCAGGAAGGAAACAAGGTTATCGAGGTAAAAGACAACAGGGTGAACAAGGGTTATGCAGCGCTTACATTTTTAAGAAATCAAAGATATGACTTTATCTTAGGAGCAGGAGATGATTTTACCGATGAGGATCTCTTTGCTGTACTTCCTGATGATGCATACTCAATAAAAATCGGCATAAGTGATACAGCTGCCAAATATCACCTGAAATCCTGGGAATCAATGAGATCAATTCTTCAGGCTTTTTAGGGGAGAATATCAAGAAGAGGATTATAAGGAAGATGTGTTATGGTAAAGAATCAAACTGTATATGAGATCAATGATTTTAAATTGGACAATGAAAGCCTATTATTGCAGGAAACCCTATTTCACAACGCCAATGGCTATATTGGCATACGTTCAGTTTTTGAAGAAGGCTATCCCGAAGGTTTTGAAAGCGTACGAGGTCAATACATCAATGGTGTTTACGATATAACTAAAATTTCACGTGCTGAACAGTTATACGGCCTTATAACAGAAAAACAGACCCTAGTAAATGTAATAGATACTCAAAGCATTAAGCTTAAAATCGGAGACGAAAACTTCAGCATGTTTGAGGGGACGGTTCTTGCCAGTAAACGCTGGGTAGATACAGTCAAGGGGATAACAGGTAGATATGTTAAGTGGCGCTCACCCTCAGGTAAAGAACTAGAATTGAATATAAAACGAATGGCATCCTTTAGCCAGTTAACCCTCTTTACAATAGAATATGAGCTAACTCCTTTAAATTTTTCAGGATTTATAACCCTAGAATCGAACCACGATGCAAATGTCAAAAACTATGTTAATCCTGAGGACCCCCGTACTGCAGCCTATGGCAGACAGTACATGATACCTTTAAAATGTGAAATCCATAACGGCATCTCGTTTATAACTTCCACCACATCAAAATCTGATATTCAGGTATGCACCTGTGTAAAGAACGTACTGTCTCAAGAAGCAGACAGACTGTTTTTCATAGATAACAACAATGCAATATGTCAGCTGACTACCTTGGCAAGCAAGGGAGAAAAGATTACTCTGATCAAGTATACGGTTTTCTGTGACTCCATCCGCTGTACAAATGCCAGAGAACAGGCAGGGATAGAAATAGACTACGCTTTATCTATACCTTTAGAAGAATACTATAAGAAGCAGGAAGAATATCTTAAAGAATATTGGGACAACTGCTGTGTAAATATCGATGGAGACGATGAACTCAACATGGCAGTACGCTATAACCTCTTCCAACTTATTCAATCAGTGGGAAAGGATCAATACTGCAACATTTCGCCCAAGGGCTTGAGCGGGGAGGGTTATGAAGGCCACTACTTTTGGGATACCGAGATGTATATACAGCCTTTCTTTACAGTTACCAATCCGTCAATATCAAAGAAATTGATAGAATATCGCTATGAAACCCTTGACATGGCGAAGGAACACTCAAGAATACTCGGACATAAAAAGGGAGCCCTATATCCCTGGCGTACAATCATGGGAAGGGAATGCTCAGCCTACTACCCTGCGGGATCAGCACAGTATCACATAAACGGTGATATCGCCTATTCTATCATCGCTTACTATCTTGCAACTAAGGATATAGCATTCATACAGGAAAAAGGAGCGGAAATAGTTTTTGAAACAGCCAGACTTTGGCTAGATGTGGGCAACTACCACAAGGGGAAATTCCATATTAACGGAATTACCGGACCTGATGAATATACCTGTATAGTTAACAATAACTATTATACCAACTTAATTGCACAATACCATTTGAGGTGGGCTGTGATCTTCTATGAGATCCTTAAGTTGACAGGGCAATTCAGAAAGGTAACAAGTAAAATTGGACTTACCGAAAGTGAAATTGCAGAATTTAAAAAAGCATCCGATAGTATGTATCTTCCCTATGACCCCGATCTCAAGATTAACCCCCAGGATGATTCTTTCCTGCAAAAAAAGAAACTAAATCTAGATAGTGTATATAGAAAAGATTCTCCGATGTTTATGAGATATCACCCTCTGTTTATATACCGCCATCAGATATGTAAACAGGCTGACACCATAATGGCATACCTTATACTCGAAGACGCCCATTCCGAAGAGACTATGCTAAACTCATTTAATTACTATGAAAAAATTACTACCCATGACTCATCCTTATCAAAATGCATTTTCAGCATCATGGCTGCAAGATTAGGAATGGACCAAAAAGCCTTTGATTATTTCGGTAATTCTGCACTTCTAGACTTGCATGACCTCTTCCACAACACAAGGGACGGAATCCATGCTGCAAATATGGCGGGAAGCTATATGTCTATAGTGTACGGTTTTGGGGGTTTTCGACTTAAAGAAAGCGGTATATGGTTTTCACCGATTCTGCCGGAAAAGTGGAATTCATACAGCTTTTGTATAAGGTACGAAAATAGCAGAATACGAGTTACTGTAAACAGAGGCGAAAATATATTCACCCTAGAATGTGGTACACCCAAACCTATTTATGTCTACGGAGTAGAATATCTACTTAAGGACAAGCTGGTTATTAGTCAGGAAGCAAATCGCCACAGCTGGCTTAATATGTAAGCAGGAGATAAAAATGAATTACAAAGCAGTAATTTTCGATTTAGACGGTGTTATCTGTCATACTGATAGATATCACTACTTAGCATGGAAACAAATTGCAGATGAGATCGGTGTCTATTTTGATGAAAATATGAATAATAACCTTAGAGGCGTAAGCCGGAAACAGAGTCTTGAAATAATACTTAGGAAAAATAATAGAACAATTACACAAGAACAAAAGAATTATTATTTAAACAAAAAAAATGAGCTCTATAAAGAGATGCTAAAAAGTTTATCTCCCAAGGATTTAGACCCAGTAGTAATAGAAACTATAAACAATATTAAGAAGGCTAATATTAAAATAGCCATAGCTTCTTCAAGCAAGAATGCCAAACTAATACTAGATCGACTAGGTTTAACCGAAAGCTTTGATGCAGTGGCTGATGGGAATGATATAAGCCGCTCAAAGCCAGATCCGGAAGTCTTCCTTAAAGCCAGCTCTTTCTTAAATATATCTCCGAAAGACTGTCTTGTTGTCGAAGACGCAGAATCGGGAGTCAGAGCTGCACATGCTGCAGGCATGGATTGTGCAGCTATAGGTGATGCCACCAAATACAAGCTTGCTAAATACAATTTAGTTAATCTATCTGATTTGCTTAATATATTATCCGCCTAAAGTTATATCCTGATTCTGATACCACTCCAAGGCCTCATATAAGTGCTCTGGCCTGTAATCAGGCCACATTTCATCTATGATATAAAAGTCGGAATAAACTGATTGTATTGGTAAAAATCCGCTTAACCTTCTTCTTCCACCCCATCGGATAATAAGGTCGATTCTTGAAATATCCGAGGAGGCAATATTTTTATAAAAGCCTGAACTCCCAGAACCATTATTTACTGAATGGCTTAAGTCCCAATCCCATCCGTAATTAACAAGAAAGTTAACCTTTATTAATCCCTTCCCTATAGTCCTTCTCTTAGTATAGGGTATTAACTCAGGAGGAAATAGCGGAGAAGCAGCGTTTCCTACGATTAATAAGTCCGCATCATATTTCTTTATCTCTAATACTGAATCAACACATGCCTTTCTGAATGCTTTTGTCTGGGCTGAGGGCCGTTTGGTATTGTCCTGTGTAAAGCCATAAAAGGTGATTTCTTCTATCCCTAAATCAACACACTCTTTATAAAGCCTCAACCCAGGTTCTATACCATGAAAATATCCATCCTCGGGATTTAAGCCCCTACTTTTGGCCCATCTCCTGTTTCCATCAGGAATTATACCAATATGTCTTGGTAAGCGCTTGAACTCACGCATTATACCCTCCGCATTCAAAATTAAATAGTAATCACACGACAACTTTCATCCTTCAAAAACTCTGTAAAAGGCTCTCCCATATATATAACTTCTATGTTTAATTCCTCCAACATTTCAACAATTCCGTACCTTTCAGCACACCTTCTACATGCATAAACCTTAACCCCTAGATTCATTGCTTCCTTTAATAAATCTCGCACCTCTTTACTCCGCAATAACAATTTGTTTGAAGGACCCCAACTTATCAAATTGCACTCTTTCCACCATTTGTTTGTATTAGACTTTATTACATACATAAATAGCATATTAATAGCAGTATCCTCATCACCAGAGGTCCAAAGTATAGTTAATTTATCAATCACAAACATTACCCCCCCAAATCAATCTTTACTTATTATTCTATATTCAATGCTTTACTATTCCATTAACACAAATCTATTTCTATCTCTTGAGCACCTTCCCACAGGACCTTCTTTCCAAAGGCCTCTAAGTTTTCAATTCCCTCTGTAATAGTCAAGAAATGATTACCTGCTAGTTGACCAAATTGGCTGGCAAAGCAGCATCTTCCATAAGCCAGTATTATCTCCATCTCACTAATACCACCGGGATAAAGCAGCATTTCTCCCTTGGCAGGATGGGAAGTATGATTCTCATAATCGATACCTAGGTCCATATCCCCATAAGGAATCCAAACCCCTTCCCCACTCCAGCGCACGTGAATCATCTTATTCTTTAAAGGAAGCATCTTTCTAAAAGCCTCACAGGTCTTCGGAGCTTCCTTTTCATGCAATACTCCTATAAACTCAAACTCACCCGACTTAATTCGTACCTTCTGCATACCCCTTCTCCTTTCAATCCATTTTTATAAATTTTATCACAAAACAATAATATTGAGCATATTAACATGGATTTTTGCAAATAAACCAAGTAGAATATTTGCTTACCTCCAGCATTTCAACATGCTGAAAAAAATCCTTAATTTCTGATTTAAAGTGTTTTAAATAGTCAAAGTAATTCCCGCCCTCAAGCCATTCGGCAAAATCAATCACAAGTCTTCTTTTTTCGTTATAGTCATGAAATATTACAAGATCTTTGGATACTCTCTTCATTTCTTTGAACATCGACAGTCTTTCTGCACTTTTCATACCATGTGCAACATAGCTGGCAAAACATATATCAAAGGCCTTAGATTTAAACGGCAGCTTTGATGCATCAGAATGTATAAATTCAACAAGATTATCTTCTTTCAGCTTATTAATAGCTATATCGATCATCTTTTTTGAATTATCAATTCCAGTTACGTGAAATCCCATCTCACTTAATACGGCACAAAGTGCACCTGTACCGCATCCTATGTCAAGGATACTTTTATACTGTGATAAATCCATTTGTCCTTTTATGTTCTCTAGCACGTCTCTATATTTCCTCTTTTGGAAGTTATAGAACAGACCGTATGCCGGAGCTATACGGTCGAATAAACTTGTTTTATCAGTTAATTTGCTCATCTTTCACTACCTTGTTTTCGACAGCTTTCTAATTAAGACAGCTCTATAATCAAATCGATTATTCTCCTAGCAAAGGAAAATTAAAATGTTTAGGTGCAAAGCGATATTTCTATTACTTATTATCCTGCTGCCTTTTTTATCTATGCAGGCTTCCGCTCAAAATAATAAGATTGTAATTTCATCCGAATCAGATTTACTAGATTTATACACCTATATGTCCTCAGGCAAACAAACCCAAGGTAAATACTATATCCTAATTCAAGATATCTACTGCAAAAAAGAATTAAGCCCTCCGAATATAGCATTTGACGGCACCTTAGATGGAAATGGACATACCATACATCTAACTATCAATGGTAATGATGAAAATACGGGTTTGTTTTATTCACTCTCAAAACAAGCTAGGGTAAAAAACCTCAATATAGATGGTGTGGTTTCAGCTGGACAAGCGGTCGGAGCAATATGCGGTATAAATTACGGGAGTATCACAAGATGTAATAATTACGCATCAGTTAGCGGAGGAATCAAAAATTCAGCTGGTATAGCAGGAATTAATTACGGAACTATTGAACAATGTTCAAATAAAGGGGAAATTAGAGGCAGCTTTTCCTCAGGCGGTATAGCTGGATCTAACAGTGGAATAATCACTAGCTGCTATAACGAAGGAAAGATTATTGGAAAAGCTAGCGGAGGGATAGTGGGAACACTAAGAGACGGTTGGATAACAAGCTGTTACAACAAGGGGGAAATTTCAGGCTCTGAGTATGCCGGAGGAATTTCTGCTATAAGGTATAGAAATCACACACTTATAAATTGCTATAGTATTGAAAGTGATATTACATCAATGGGACACTACTATAACTGCTACTATAACAAGCAAACTTTAAAATCACCCGGTATAGTATCTAAGCTAAACAACCGACCTTCCATCCCTAATCCTTATTTAGACAGCCTTTTAGACGATTTTAACCTAAACCAATTTGTATATGATAAAAACAATATCAACCAAGGCTACCCTATCTTACATTGGCAAATAAATAATTTCTCCGATATTGAAGGCCATTGGGCAAAGGAATCGATACTAAAAGTTACCGAAAGAAATATTATGGAAGGATACGATTCTAATACTTTTAAGCCAGATAGGGTTATAACCAGAGCGGAATTTGCAAAAGTAATTGTTAAATACTTAGGTTTAGCTATTATTGAAGAAAACAATAATAGCTATGACGATGTTTCTAAGACCAACCCCTATTATAACTACATCGAAACGGCAACTAAGCATAAACTAGTATACGGTATCGGCAACAATCTTTACAATCCCGATGCGGGAATAACAAGGGAAGAATTGATAACTATCTTAGTACGAGCAATTGAATACAAAGGATATGATGTGGAAATCTCAGAAAAGGAAGCTGATAGTCTAGTAAATAAATACTTAAGACCTGGTTCAGTTCATGATTGGGCAAAAAAACAAATAGCTTGGAGCATACAGAAGGGAATTTTAAACAAAAATAATCTATACTTAGATGTTTCAGTAACCGAGAAAGATATGACCAGGGGGCAGGTAGCAGATGTTATTGCAAATGCCCTTAGTTATAGTTAGATGCAGGCAAAATTGCCTGCATCTTTAATACCTTAGAAGAATACTGCTCCTCCGTTTGGACTGACAAACTGTCCACAGAAGAAATTACCTTCATCTGATGCTAACAATACAGCTGTTGCTCCTATCTCCTCAACCGTACCCAGCCTCCTTAGGGGTATATCCTTTTCCTTTTCAATCCATTCAGGCTCCATATCGGCGAGGATCATATCGGTTTCAATTGGTCCGGGAGCAATTATGTTAACCAGTATATCGGGAGCAAGTTCTAAAGCCAAACACATTGTAAATGCATTTACTCCTCCCTTAGCTGCACAGTAATGAGCATATCCCTCTCTGCCTTTTTTCGAGAGTTCCGATGATATGTTTATTATCTTGCCTACAGGATCCTTTTTAATCAAAGGTATGAAGTATTTAGATGTCAAGAATATTCCTTTTAAATCAGTTCCTAAGACTCTATCCCATTCTTCGGTTTCCATATCGACAACATTTATTTCAAGCCCTATTGTACCTGCGTTATTAACTAAAATATTTATAGATCCAAATTCTTCTTTTACCTTATCCCTCATCCTTATTACATCTTCTTCTTTGCTCACATCGGCTTTAATGGCCATTGCCCTCACACCAAGAGCCTCTATTTCCTTCACAGTTTCCATAGCCGCAGCTTCATTTTTAACATAAGAGAAAACTATATCTGCTCCTTCTTTAGCAAAAGCAAGGCCGATGCCCTTTCCTATACCCCTGCTACCGCCTGTGATTACCGCAACTCTATTATCCAGCTTACCCATTTTGCAACTCCTTTCATATTACATAATAAGGTGTTGATCTGTATTCTCCTCCACTAACTTGAACATGTCTTCCGCTAAAGGCTTTTCCGCCATTTTCAGTTGACATAAAGATTACCATTTCAGCAATCTCCTCAGGTTTTCCAAGCCTACCCATGGCGATTTCCTTTGCATACATTTCGCAGACTTCATCATAGGAAATTCCTAAATCCTCAGCATCTATATTGAGCTGTGGAGTTCTTATAACCCCGGGAACAATTATTCCAACATTTATGTTGTACTTATCGTATTCTTTAGCCAAGTATTGTCCAAGCGTAAGTAGACCCGATTTTGAAGCCCCATAGCCTGAAGCATTATTCCAACCGAGGGTCCCGAAAAATGAACTTATTATTACAATTGTTCCTCCGCCCTTTTCAATCATATGAGGCAATGCCGCTTTGATGCACGCTATATGCCCTGTGAGATTGATCTTAACCTGATCCCACCATTCCTCTTCATCCTGCTCTAAAAATGGCTTCATGCTCATTCCAGCGGCATTTGCCACAAGCACATCAAGCTTCCCATATTTATCTAAAACCTCTTTAACAATTCTTTCTCCCGTACCTAGTTCCGAAATATCGCCCATAGCAGGGAAGGCTCCAGTCCTATCCAGTACCTTTTTTACTTTATCGTCTAGTTTTCTCCCGTTAATCGCAACCTTTGATCCCTGTTTTGTAAAGGCTTCACATATAGCTTCACCTATACCTTGCGTGCCTCCGGTTATAAGTACCGCTTTATCCTTTAATTCATCGTATATAATCACCTTCTAGCCCCCCTTTCTAATCAATCCCTCTTATTGAAATAACCTGTCCTGTTACATAGTTAGCACTCTCCGATAGAAAATGAGCAGTAGAAGCGATAGCATTATAATTAAAAGGAATATTCGCATATACACAGTTCACAAGTACATTATCCTTTGCTAATTCGACTCCCAAGCTCTTTGCAAAGCCATGTAGAGTACCTGCACCCACCGCCATAAGGATATTGTCTCCCTCTGCTTTGCTGTAATCAGGCGATAAAATCATTATCCTGCCATCCTTGTTTTTAACCATTTTCTTTCCTACGGCAAAACAAGCATTGATACTGCTTTTTAGCCAGCCGTCTAATGTTCTTTCCCACTGCTTAATCGGAGTTTCCAAAAATCCTCCACTCTGTCTGTCCTTTTCAAATCCTGTCGCACAGAATAACACTTTTATCGGGCCATATGTATCTGCTATCTCTTCTACTACATCAACAAATTTATCTCTATCAGTCATATCAATACTGTAGAATCCATCGTACAAGCTATCAGCTTCAGAAACAGCGTCTATACCAATAACACTCCATCCGGAATCCTTTAATTTAGAAGCGACAGATGTACCTACCTTGTTTGCCGCTCCAGCTATCAAAGCAACCTTTTTACTATTATTAATCATTTAACCTACCCTCCCTAATATCTCTTCTTCTGACATATAGGAAGTAATATGCCAGAGCTATGAGAATTAGTATGCCAACTGCGGCTAATACATCCGCTGTCTGAGATGAAATAGCTATTACTAAGAATAAGATTACTATGATTGGAGGCAGGGGGAATAGAGGCATCCTAAAGGGCCTAGTAATGGTCTTAGCTTTAATTCTGCTGTTAATAGCACCTATTGCAACAAGTACATATACAGTAGCAGCAGCAGCTCCTCCCCAAATTACTAACTGTACCAGGTTTGAATAGAATACGAGGAAACAGCCTACGACAGCAATGAGAGTTGTTGCTGCCCAAGGAATTTGAGATCTCTTTGATACCTTAGTTAGAAAATCGTTTACCTTCTTAGGCCAGATTCCATCCCTGCCACCTGTGAAGATTACCCTAGCCATGTAGTTAATAATTACAACAAGGCAGCTAAATGATGCTATTATTATCCCTACATTAACCAGCACAGTACCTACGGATCCTAGATAAGCTTCTGCAGTATAGAGCAGCGGTGATGGTGCCAGCATGAATTCTTTTAAGTCGGGAGCTGCTATCATACCCATAAGCAATACAAGTACGATAATTACAGCAGTTGATAGGGCTGAAATAAATGCGGCCTTACCAATATTTCTACATGAACCTTTTGTTTCTTCAGAAAAACCTAAGGATGCTGGGTAACCGTCAATTGATGCTACTAAAATACCTAGCCCCATTAGTACCATACCAAATGAAGCCGTTGTCATCCCTTTACCGTCAGAAGTAAGGATTTGAGGATTAAATACGATCTCTGTAAGGGGCCTTTGAATGTTTGCAAATGCTACAACAACGAATACTACAATAACTATCATTTGAAGAGTCAGCAATATCTTAGCCACACGATTATTTGTAACAATACTTCCTAATCCTATAAAAAGAGCTATAATAAATGCTATTGCTGCTATTATCCCTGTTGCCAGTTCACTTTGGGGTAATTGGGGAAATAGTATTTGAAGATACTGTCCAACTCCTAATGCTATTGATGGAGGATATATAAATGCTTGTATCATAAATGTAAAAACAGCTACAAATACTAAAGGTTTTGGTAGTATGTAATTAATGATAGAATAAAGTCCGCCTGAAACCGGGTAGATAGAACCCAATTCAGCAATTATAAATCCGATGAAAATAACGTTAATCCCCTGTAATATGGCTGCCGGAGCCGTTGCAACTCCTACAGTTGCAAAAGCCGCTAAAGCATACACGAATGCTGCCATAAGAGGCGAAACATTCGATAGGGCCATAACTACGTTTTCTGCTACAGACAGATTTCGATTTAGTTCCTGTTTGTAACCCAGTTGTTCGAGTCGCCTTTGTGCCCCGTCTATATCGGAGTCTACAAAGGGCTCGTTGTTAATAACCTTTTCCATGATAACCTCCTTAATTAAATGTTAAATTCTTTTTTTAGAATATTTACATATCCGTAAGTAATATCTTCTGCTAAAAGCTTTCCTTTTTCAGGACTGCTGCTTCTTGCTGTAGCAAGAAGCCCCGACTTTGGTACAATCTCCTTTGGTGCAGGATAGACGCTGTATGATAACTGTTGTTCCACACCGTCTTCAATTAATCTGTCGATCCTGACAAATTCAGGTCGAAAGTACATAGTTAACGATGTCTCTGCAATAGCTGCGTGTTCTAAATCCCAGCCGGGGAATTCAACTTCATCAAAAACCCTATCCATGGCATGCTGCGATACCTGATCCCACCAGCTTCCTTCAATGATCTTTACATCTTCATATTTCCTCGAAAGTAGGTCTACAGCTTCTAAAATAAAGTCTTCATTTTCATAATGGCCGTTTAAGATAAGAATTTTCTTTACTCCATCCCTTATAAGTTCCTCTAATACGTCATGGACCAAGTTCATAAAGGTGACCGCGTTTAAGTCCATTGTCCCTGGGAAAAGCGGACCTCCACCGCTTAAAGGTGCCGATTTATAGCCGTAATAAATTGTTGGTGCAACTATACCCCCAATACTTTCAGCTACCATCAAAGATAGTCCTTCTGCGATGATAGCATCTACTGAAAGAGGAAGATGGGGACCGTGCTGCTCAGTTGAGCCTACGGGTAAAATCACTATTTTCTCATGTCTAATCCTGTCGAACTCCTGCCACGTCATTTCCCGCATATCATACTTCATTTGCCCTTACTCCTTTCTTTTTCAAAGCAATGATGGAAATAAATTCGAAGATAATATTGCTTCCTAAAGAGGCTGTTATTTGTGTAGAATCAAAGGCAGGAATTATTTCAACTAGATCATAACCAACAAAATTAATATTCTTTAACTCCCTCAGAATCTCTAAAACTTCAAAACTTGTAAAGCCTCCAACCTCTATTGTGCCCGTTCCCGGAGCATAAGCAGGATCTACAAAATCTATATCAAAGGAAAGAAAAGCTTTGCCGTCTCCAACCCTTTCTACAATTTGTTTCGCCACCTCCTTTAATCCCATCTTACTCATCTCTTGAGTTGTAATAACTTTAAAACCCATATCAATTGAGTTGTTTAAATCGTCAATCGAATATAGGCTTCCCCTCATTCCAACTTGAATCGAACGCCCAACATCAATTAGCCCTTCTTCAAGGGCTCTTTTAAAAACTGTGCCGTGATTGTATCTATTGCCGAAATATGAATCTACGGTATCAAAATGGGAATCAAATTGAACTAAGGCAACAGGCCCGTGTTTCTTCTTTATAGACCTAAGCTCACCCAGCGTTATAGAATGGTCTCCTCCTATACAGATAGGAATAGCTCCAGCTTCCAAGATCGGATCCAATCCCTTCTCGATTCTCTTATAGGTTTCATCGATATCTCCTGGAACAACTGGAATATCACCATAGTCTATCCCAGATAGACATTCAGAAACATTAATATCCTGAACTATATTATAGGGTTTTATCAGCGAAGATATTTCTCTTACCGCCGATGGCCCGAATCTGGAACCTGTTCTATAGCTTGAAGCTGTATCAAAGGGTATGCCTATAATTGCATAATCAATATCTTCTACGGTTTTTATGTAAGGCAGCCTCATAAATGTTTTTATCTCTGCAAAGCGTGGAACTTCCAATGAATTTAAGGGTTTATATTTACTCATGGCTTTCCTCCTGTCTAAACTTATCAAATAGTATTGCTACTATTTTTATAAAGCAACTTTCATGCCAAATAAAAAAAGATTGATATTTCAACATTTCTGCTGTAATATCAATCTCAAAAATGCATTTTTGCATTTTTAGAAAATTAATTATAAGAATATTTGATATATTCTAATATTATAGAAGCGAAACAAAAAAATGCGTAATTGCATCTTGCAAATGCATATTTGCATCTTTATTTATTAGCCCAATAAGACTTTGGAACCTTATACTTATGTAGCTTCCGTCTAATAGTTGTAGGATCTAAGCCTAATTTTTCTGAAGCTTTAATAACAGATCCCTCCTCATTTATTGCACTTAATAAAAGCTTTTTATCGTATTCCTCCAAACATTTTTAATAGTTCCTATAATCAGCTATCTTTACATTCTCATCTATTTTATCTTTTAATATTGACAGGCAATCTTCTCCGGTAACAATCATTCTCTCTACAACATTCTCCAATTCCCTGACGTTACCTGGCCAATCATATTTCATCATTATCTCAATGGTATCCTTAGATATGATCTTATTCATATCATATTTGTCATTAATCTTACTTGCAATGTCCTTTATAAGAGGAATTATATCTTCCTTTCTGTCCCTTAAGGGTGGTATATGAATTGGGACCACGTTTAACCTGTAGTATAGGTCCTCCCTGAATTTGTTCTCTTCAACCATTCGTTTAAGATCCCTGTTTGTAGCAGCAATAAATCTCACATCTATTTTAATAACTTCATTTCCTCCAACTCTTACTACTTCCCTGTCTTGTATCGCTCTTAATAGCTTGGGCTGCATATGAATAGGAAGGTCTCCGATCTCATCCAAGAATACCGTCCCGCCATTGGCTAGTTCAAGATAGCCAATTTTTCCGCTTTTTTCCGCACCTGTGAATGCACCTTTCTCGTATCCGAATACCTCAGATTCAAATAGGTTTGGAGGTATGGCGCTGCAGTCGACTTTAATAAAAGGCGCATCCCGTCTGCTGCTTTTGTTATGGATATACTTACTTATCATCCCTTTGCCTACTCCTGATTCTCCTGTTATCAGTACTGTGGAATCAACTTTGGCTACGGTAGAGCAAAGAGCCTCTATCTTCTTCATCTCCTGGCTGTTTACGATAAAATGTGAGTCCTTTAGACTTTCATTTCTTAATATCCTAAGCTCTTCTTTATATTTCTCAGTTAATTTTTCTTTCTCAATCAGCTGTTGTCTTAAATTATTAAGCTCAGTAATGTCTCTGGAGTTAACTATCACCTTATCAATTTTACCATTCTTAAAAATTGGCGTTCCCGTTGCTAAAACAACATTGCCATTTTTAACTTTCTGAACTATGCTGCAGGCCTTCTTTGTTTCAAGAACCTTTAAGGTTACCGATTCTGAATAGATGCCCTCTTTAACCAAATCCCTGATATTCTTCCTGCGGGCATCCTCATAGGTCAGGCCTTCTATTCTTTCGCAGGCCTTATTGAAGTACAGGGTATCTCCCTTGCTGTCTAGTATGTGTATACCGTCATATGAGGAATCAAATGCGGTGCGAAGGGTCTCTATTTCTTCCTGTAGTTCTTTTATTCTTTCCGACTCACTCATAGATCTCACCTCTTACAGATAGTGAAACGACCGTTTTGTTTATTTTAACAGCATCATATAACTTTCACAATGCTTTTCGAAATGAATCTAGCTAAATCTGCATATACTGTTATATAGAAATTTCCGGAGGTTTGTTATGTATAAAGATACCAGAAGTTTTATAGAGGTTGTAAAGCAGGATAAGCCCAAAGCTTACGCACGGATTAAAGGAAGCAGAATATACAAAGAAATACAGGGTACCATCCTCTTTTATGAAGTGCCAGGAGGAGTAATAGTATATGTAGAGGTGTGTGGTCTGCCTACAGATGGCAGCCTATGGGGAAGTATGATACATGGATTTCATATTCACGAGGGAAAAAGCTGCACAGGAGATGATGAGGATCCATTTAAGGATGCAGGGGATCACTATAATCCAACCAACAGACCCCATCCATATCATGCAGGAGATTTGCCTCCGCTGTTTGGAAACAACGGCTATAGCTGGACTGTTTTTGCTACAAACAGGTTTACTGTGGATGAAGTAATAGGTCGTGCTGTAATAATTCATAAAAGACCTGATGATTTTACAACTCAACCATCAGGCAATGCAGGGGAAAGGATAGCCTGCGGTGTAATCAAATATAGTTAAGACTTATCCTGGTCAAAGCTTTTAAATTTCAACCAGATGATAAGCCAACTTGATGTCAATAGAAATGAAAAGAAGTCAGCAAAAGGCGCAGTATGAATAAGCCCCTTTAATCCCCATATTCTTGGGAATATGATTACTGCGGGTATTAGTAGTATTAGCTGTCTTGTAAGGGTTAAAAACGAAGCAATCTTGAACCTTCCAATCGCCTGGAAGAAGCTTGATCCAATAATCTGAATTCCAACAACAGGCAGAAGTAAAAACCAAGCCTTCATCGCCTCTATTCCAAAGCTAATCATTTCTTCTTCCCGGTTAAAAAGCCCAATCAGCTGTCCAGGGAATACCCTGGTTATTGTATAACTAACTATCACAATACAAGTGGCTATGATAAGCCCAAGTTTTAAAGCCTGTTTTACTCTTGAATATTTTTTCGCACCATAATTGAAACTTATTATAGGCTGCAAACCCTGCCTCAAACCCACAACAGGGAGCAACAGAAGTGCTGCTATACTGTTAATAACACCCATTACTGATACTGCCAAGTCGCCACCATAAAAAAGCAAGCTCCTGTTTAATACCGTGTTAAGCAGACTGTTAGTAATCTGCAAGGTTGAATCAGGTATGCCTAATCCAACAACCCTCTTTACAATTTCAAGATCAGGCTTCATATATTTAAGCCTCAATTTATTGTTGCTGCTCTTGCCTGTAAAATATACAATAACCCAAAAACATGAAAGGGCTTGAGCTATTATTGTAGCAAGTGC
>JAAYHT010000226.1 GCA_012735285.1 Clostridiales bacterium
AGACGGCGCCTCTATAATGATTGGAGGTTTTATGAGCTGCGGTACGCCGGAAATCCTCATCGATGCATTGGTTCGCAGAAATGTAAAAAACTTGACCATTATATGCAATGATGCAGGAGTTCCGGGAAGGGGAGTTGGAAAACTGTTATCTAACGGACAGATCAAAACCCTTATAGCATCTCATGTAGGTCTTAATCCAGAGGTTGCTCAAAGAATGAACACAGACAATGAAGAAGAAAAACTGGAATGTATTCTTGTACCACAGGGAACTTTAGCTGAGCGTATCCGCGCAGGTGGAGCAGGATTAGGCGGATTCCTCACACCTACAGGTGTTGGAACCATAGTAGCCGAAGGAAAACAGGTGCTTAACATAAATGGCAAGGACTATTTATTAGAACTGCCATTGAGAGCTGACTTTGCTTTAATAAGGGGAAGTGTAACCGACAAGTTTGGAAATACCATTTACAATGGAACCACAAGGACCTTTAACCCGATGATGGCTACTGCAGCCGACCACGTTATTGTCGGAACTTGCGAAATAGTTGAAATCGGAGAAATAGATCCTAACCACGTGGTGACTTCAGGTATATTCGTGGATACAATCGTTGGAGGTGAAAAACCGTGGGAGATATAAGAGATTTTATTGCTAAGCGTGTTGCAAAAGAACTGCGGGATGGAGACGTGGTAAACCTGGGAATCGGCCTTCCCACATTGGTGGCCAACCATATACCGGAAGGTGTAGATGTAGTATTCCAGTCAGAGAATGGCATAATG
Source organism: Clostridiales bacterium (assembly GCA_012735285.1). GTDB lineage: Bacteria > Bacillota > Clostridia > Peptostreptococcales > Anaerovoracaceae > JAAYHT01. Next base: position 775 of record JAAYHT010000226.1, read on the forward strand.
GGAATGGGACCTGCAGCTGAGCCCGGAAAAGAAGATGTAGACATTATCAACGCAGGTGCTCAATACGTAACAGTATTACCCGGCGCAATGTTTTTCGACTCTGCTACTTCCTTTGGAATCATCAGAGGAGGTCACGTAGACGTAACTGTTCTAGGTGCACTGCAGGTAGATAAGCATGGTAACCTTGCTAACTGGATTATTCCCGGAAAGATGGTACCCGGTATGGGTGGAGCTATGGACCTAGTAGTAGGAGCTAAAAAAGTTATCATAGCTATGCTGCATACACAAAAGGGAAATCATAAGATTTTAGAGGAGTGTACATTACCATATACCGCTATTAATGTAGTTGATATGATAATAACAGAGATGGGTGTAATGGAAGTGACTCCTGAAGGCATCGTATTGACCGAGATAAATCCTGAATACACCCTTGATCAGGTAAAAGAAGCAACAGGATGTGAATTAATCATCAGCCCTGATTTAAAGGATATGGTAGTATAGATTGATATAAAATATGAACGCACCCCTTAATTAAACAGGGGTGCGTTTTCATTAATTCAGTACAATTTCATGGACAGCTTCTATCACATCGACCACATCGGAGCGCTTGACAAGGGATACAGGTTTTCCGTCAACCATTGCTAGACAGTGGGTACCGTCATATCGGTAGAGATCGATCTTGATTTTTGGCTCCTTTTTCATATCTAAATGAATCGTCAGGCTGATCTCTAAACTATGCTTAGGTCTTTCATCGGTAAAGCTTTCTGCTTCAAGGCGTTCAAGGAAATACTTAAAGTCTTTGATATCTATCTCCTCTTCGTTATAATAATAGGTCCTTTCATCATCTTTTTTCTCAGAATTAATGGTGTAGTTTCTACCTTCCAAAACAATGTCAATCTTTTGAATGTCTTTAAATTCTGCAGGAAGAACCTCTAGATGTCTCAGGGAGTTATAGGATGCATCCATAATATTTTTGTAGTCTTCGGATTTGATCTTATAAACAATCTTTGAGTTACCTACCCTTGCATAGGCAGTAATCTCTTCCTCCTCTTCCTCATCATCCGAACTATCCCTTTCTTCCGGATCCCGGCTTACATGGAGTACAAAAGTCTCATCGACCTCTTCTCCCTCTTCATTTTCTGCAATATAATTCACAGTTAGGGTCAGCTCAGGATTATCCAAACCGTATTTTTCTAGCTCCTCAGCCTTCACCTTATAGGTCACATAATCGGTTAGATCCGTATACCTAACATTGCGCAGATACTTCTCCACTCTGGAAGTATCTAGGGGGAGGCTCTTTCCACCCAGTTGGGCGAAGTAAACATCCTTGTCCCGATAGGAGTTATCGCTATCTTCCTCATATATAATCCTGTAGTTTTCAGCACCAGAAAAAACTATCTCTTTCACATTATCAAAGATTGGGGTCTGGTCATTGTCAATCAATTCCTTAAGCTCGGTACCATAGTAGTAGAGCGGATCATCTTTAACTAGATAGACATTTCCGTCTCCGATCGACACATAGCGCTGTTGGTCCATTTCGCTAAAATTACCAAGCAGGATCTCGTATGATTTATCTGTAGTTGTTAAGTTGATCCTACATATGGGATCCTTCAAACCATACTGACCATAGTCCTTTACATCTTCAATTATGAAGGATACTCCGAATTGCTCAAAGACTCCTAATAGCCATTGGATTTTTTCCTGGTCAACTGGGAATTCATCGTCCTCATCATAAATCCATTCATCTTCTTTGTGGAAGGAAAGGGTTTGTGATTCATATTCCCACGAAAGGGCCTTTACTGTATCGCTAGGTATTTCCAGAATAATCTCTTCACTGCTTCTGATCTTTTCTTTATGCTCTTCAAATCGGATAAGGGCAAATGTTGCAATGCAGGCAACAACTAAAATGCCCAGTAACATATAGATCCTTTTAGATCGTTTCATTTTGCATCCTCCTTCTTCTCACAATCACAAGAATGCCGACAGCAAGGTATACAAGTGGGAATACTCCGATCATCAGCACTTTCAGCAATGAGGAAGTTGAATCGCTAATTGTCAAATACTCATAATCCAACGACTTGCTGCGGATGGCTATGGCCTCCCTTTCTCCTATTAGCGAAGACAGTGAATTCATAACCAGATCCACATTTGCACCTGATGAGTAGGCATTGTAATTATCATCTAGGAGGTTGGATGAGGCAAACCAAATAATCTGACCCTTATTGAAGTTTTCAATCGCCACCGCAAGGGTAAAGGGTCCGTCTATATCCCCCTCTTCCTTCTCAAAGCTTGAAAGACTGTAGCCGACAATCTTGCTGTAAGCGGAATCTGAAGTGTGGAGCAGCTCGGTCACATTTCCGCTTGAACTATCTATAGTCAGCCCAGAAGAAACAGGCATGATGGGATAGTAATTTCCCTTGATAAGAGAATCTGTAATTTCATGGCTCTTCATATTGGGTAGTAGCACATAGGGTGCCCGGAAGGCATAGTGTTCCCTGCTCCCTTCTACCACGATGCCATCATTGACTTTTACATCATAATCAGCTAATAAGCTATAAAGGTTTTCCAGAATACCATCTTCAGTGGGTCCTGCGATTACCAGAAGTTTTCCGCCCCCATCCACATAGTCTGCCAATAAATCTTTTTCTTCTTCAGAAATGTCACTGCTGGGTGCATAAATCATAAGGGCGCTTGCATCCTCTGGAATCGAATCTACCTTTAAAAGAGATAACTTTTCAACCTCAATATTTTCCTTATTAATCTTATCGCTGAAGGTTTCAGGAAGTTCCGCCTCGCCATGTCCCTCTAAAGCGTATAGCTTGGGCAGCTCATCAGTTGTGACATAATCTATGGCAGAGGTGATGGTTCCTTCCCCATCAAAGTATCTGCTACTGGATAAGGTGTACATGTTTGTTCTTTGAATATATATATCATCGTAGCTAATATAGCGGCTGCGTTCTCCGCTTTCCACCACCAGGCTGTTGTTTTTAACCTCTTGATCGGTATACTGCTTAGCAAAGGTGGGGTAAACATCCGGATTTCTTTTGACGATCTCAATACGATCAGAAAGGCTATCATATTTGCCCAACAAGTTTTCGATAACTTCGTCTTCTTCACCGGACTGTACGATCCAATATATTGTAACATCCTCTTTAAGTGCGTTTACCACCGCTTTTGTATTGCTGGTTATCGAATAGAGCTTGGAAGCACTCATATCATATTTAGTTAGCGGAGTTGGTAGAGCGGAGCTGAAAATGTTCACTACGATTAAAATAGCTAAAACAATCGCAGTCATGATCAGCGAATAGGATCCGCCACGGAAAGCAATTTTGTTGCTTTCTTCTTTCCATGAAGACTTAAGGAGTTCAAATATTTTCATTAGTTATACCTCCTTTTCTCAAGGGACTGCACAGACAAGAATAAAAAGAATACGATAAGGGTTAAGTAGTAGACTATTGAGGTCATGTCGAAAATCCCATTCACAAAGACATTAAAGCGTTCAAACAGGGATAATTTCTTCATGATGTCTGGAAGCAGGCCCTCAAGCTTGGTCATGTCAACATAGTAGGTTATCACAATTATAGCGATAAACACTATGGTGAATCCATAGGCCAAGTCGGTATTTTTCGTCACATAGCGGATGATGACAGCCAATGCAATGATAATTACACACATGGCTATGGCCGATCCCAAAGCTGTAGTAGATACATATTCTGATAGCCTGACGCTGTAGTAATTAAGAAGAATTATCGCAATCCCGATACCTGCGGCAAATCCCTGATTCTCAGTTAGGGAGGATATAAATACCCCGAGGGCAAGCAGGGCGCTACCCATAATAAAGAAGGCGAGGATGGAGCCGTAGGATGTGGGTAGATAAACTTCGCCAAAGCGTGAGAAGATCAGCGGATATATACATATAATCAACAGCGGAATCAGATAGACCGTCAGCAGGGCAAAATATTTTCCAAGAACCACCTGGGTTGTGGTGATTGGAAGGGAGTAAAGCAGCTGGTCGGTCTTTTGTTTCCGTTCTTCTGCAATAACACGCATGGTTAAAATCGGCACGATTAATACGAATATAAGGTTGGAGAAATTGAGGACAAATTCAAAGTTGCTGACAGCTGCCTGCAGGTTATATAGTACAGCACCAATACCTACAAATGCCAGCAGGAAAGCGCCGAAAACATAAGCTGTTAAAGAGTGAAAATATATTTTCAATTCATGTTTTAACACT
>JAAYHT010000227.1 GCA_012735285.1 Clostridiales bacterium
ACCTGACTCATGGTTTCACCTCACACTTTTTATGTATTTCAATCCACGCCCCCGCGCAGGGGGCGACTTTCACGCCGAAGGGCAGTTGCTCACAGTAAAAAATTTCAATCCACGCCCCCGCGCAGGGGGCGACAGTATAGCTTATAAATGCTTGTACCAAAGGGCATATTCACTGAGTTCCGCGAACCTATGTGAGATAACCCTCATTCACAACATTTGCTAAGGGAATTCACTTAACAATACCTGTTAATATGGGTGTTGCGATAATTCAACGATTTCCTGTTTACTTCCGGTTCGCAATTAATCAATATTCTATTTTCAAAGAGCAGATGCATTATCGTACAAACTATTAACGAATCAAGTAGATTTGATTTAAACAACTTTTAACGGCAATTAAAGTTAAACAATTATGGGACCCTCTGGATCAAATGTATGGTTAACACCAACATGTTCTACCCTTCTTTTCCAGTTACTGCCTAGAAAATAATAGCGCAGGCTATCCTCATCCTTATCAATTATTTTTTCTAGCTTATTTCTGAACATAGCAAACTGAGCGGGATCTAAAACACATTCAAACACTGATTTTTGTACCCTTTGGCCGAAGTTGACGCATTGCTTAGCTACCTGATGCAGTCTTTTACGACCAGCCGGTGTAGTTGTACTTACATCGTAAGTAATCAACACCATCAATGGGCTGACACCCCCTTCATCTCCACACAAAAGGTGGATACCTGTCTAAATCGCCTCTCAAATATCTGGCCAACAGTAATGCCTGGGAGTACGGCAATAAACCTACCGGTATCTTCTCGTCAAGAAACGGATGAGTTAATACTTCACTCTTCCTTTTCTGCCAGGCCTCAAGAACAGCTTTTCTCGCATTGTCCTTCAGTATGACACCGCCCGATTCTTTTTCAATAAAATCGCTGCCGGTCAATTGTTGTCGATTGATCAAACTTAAAGCCAGCCTATCAGCCATATATGGCCTGAATTCTTCCATGAGATCAAGCGCCAAGCCCAACCTGCCAGGCCGGTCACGGTGCAGAAAACCGACGTAGGGATCAAGACCAACAGTTTGTAACGCTGACTTTGTTTCATGGAGAAGTAGAGTGTAAAGAAAAGACAGTAAAGCATTAACTTTGTCGCGAGGTGGCCGGCGACTGCGTCCTCTCAAGAAAAAATGATTTTTCTGATTTACAATTAGTTGATCAAAGACAGAAAAGTATAGGCGGGCTGTTTCACCTTCGATCCCTCTTACTTCATCTAAATCTGGCTTTTTACTCAATTTAATTACATTCCGGGCTATTATCTTACTAATTCTTTCAATTTCTCCGGTTTCAACCTTGTCGCCATAATCACTAATGTAGCGACGTAACACAGTTCTGCAATTGGCTATTTTCCCTATTATAAAGGCTGAGGCCAGCTCTGCTGATTCAGGTTCCTGGTCAGCTAATCGATACTGTTTTCTTCTTAATAGCACGTTTCCATGAGGAATACCCTGAATTGTAGCCAGATGTTTACCATAGTCTGTTAGAAAAGAGACTGTCACGCCTTTTTCTACGCACATACCCAATAGAGCCGGACTTGCACCCATATAACCGAAGGTAACAATGCCCTCCAAATAATGGATGGGAGTTCGAAACACCTCTCCGCTACCAACTTTTACCACAAGGTTCTCACCGTCTTTTGATAGATATGCCTCGGGATTGGTTACGTAGAGTACGTTTAGCATTTTCCGCATATTTTGTTCTCCCTAATACACTTCTTTCATCATCTCATCCACTATGCCGGCCATGTAAATCTCCGCCTTCTTATTGCCACTCCCCAATTGTGGTAGACATATATCTTTCATTGAACAGTTTTTACATCGCTTCCCTTTTACTGCAGGCGGAGTGATGCCATGCGCATACAAAACGTGCATTTTATCCGCCAGTGTTTTGACTCTTGACCTTAATTCTTTACTAAATTCCACATAATGTCTGCGCCTTGTCTCACCATAGTACATGTAACCACCGTTTAAGCTAATACCCAGCATCTCTTCCAAGCAAATTGCCTGGGCGCATAACTGCACCTCGTCCCTGTCGTCGGGTTTAGGCGTGCCCCTTTTATATTCCACAATGCTATACTTCATGCCGGATGAATCACCAGCTTCACGATGCAGTTCGATTACATCAGTAAA
>JAAYHT010000326.1 GCA_012735285.1 Clostridiales bacterium
AGTTATAAATAAGTATTTCTGGCAAGTACACCAGATCAAAATTCCAAGCAGAATTGATCCTGCACCGACTCGAAGTAGTCTGAACCTGGTTCGCTTGTGCTGATAAAATCCCATAACCAACCTTAATACCATCAGGAGGCTTATTGAGATCAATATACCTATCAAAGCGCAGAGTACGTAATGTCCCCAGATTATCCTTCCCATGCCAACGGACGGAAACGCTCGCAACTGCGCCCAGTCACTTAAAACATATGCGATGAAGGGCCAGCTTCGTTGGCTGTTTGTGAGGATTATAATTGCATCGCCTGTTTCCGGCACGGCCTGGAAATGCGTCATGATGCCGTTGCCCTGGCCGCCGTGAGAAACTGAGAGCGCACCGTTTGGCAGCTTTTCGATATAGTGACCAAATCCATACGCCTCAAATATCAAACCGTAAATACCGATTTTATGGCATTGGGGAGCATACAGCAGCTTGATGCTTTCACCGCTTAACACAGAGTTTTCTTTCATCCCCATCGCCGCAAAGCTGGCAATATCGTGAGCTGTGGCAAACAGACCACCCGAAGCCTTTGAGGGATAGAGATAGACCGGCACCGGCCTGCCACCGAGGTTATAACCTGTTGGAGGATAAGGTGTCGCGGTTGTGTCTATGTCAAAGGTGGCACTTTCCATGCCCAGCGGGAGAAAAATTTCCGTGCCTATATATTCCGAAAAGCTTTGCTCCGTGACATCCTCAATTAAAATTTCCAATAGATTATAGCCTGTGTTGGAGTAGGAAAATTTTGTCCCCGCCTCGCGCGCCAGCACTGCTTCACCAGTCATCACTTCCCTGTTAGAGGGCATTGTCTCGTCGGGGGAGTAGACATTGGTAAAATCGCCTAATGGCATCCCCGCAGTGTGGCTTAAAAGCTGTCGTGTTGTAATGTTTTCTGTCGGATAGTCCGACTGCGGAAATTTCCAGCTTTTCAGGTACTGAGACACCGGGGCATCCAAGTCGATTAAGCCCTTTTCGACAAGTCGCATAACGCCCCAAGCTGTAATGGATTTTGTAATTGATTGAACGCTCATAGGTGTATTGACCGTCAGTTCTCTGCCGCTTGCCACATCTGCATACCCATAGGCCTCGGTCCATACGACTTCTCTGTCCTTCACAAGCGCAATGCTGCAGCCCGGAATACGATACTGCTTCATCAGAACGGGAATGCGGTCGTTCATATGTAACTTAAATTCGTCATGGGGCGTATCTGCACGCATATTACGCTTGATTTGCAGACTGCCAGAAAGAAGCGCAACTAGTAAACTGATTAATATGGATATGAGGATAAACCATATCCATATCCTATGCCCCTCAAGCATTCTTGATTTTTTCATACTTACACCTTATAATTCCCTCATCGTGCAGCACGCACATTCCACTCCAATTGTCTGAGCCTCAACAGGGTGAGAGCCGTCATAAAAAAGATTATAAGTTAATATTTGCTTTTCTCGCTTGATCGCATAAATCCTTTACTGCCAATAAGTATCTCTTGCCGTCCTTGATGAAATGTGTACCCCATTGCCGGAATTCAAAGTGAACATTTTGCCGTTTGCATTGCTCACGGATATTCAAAACCCAATCATAATCCAAAGGCCGTGCTTTCCTGTCCGATTCACCGCCAACAACGACTAATTCGACACCATGTAGATATTTTTCAATATCCAAGTTCTCAAGCAAAGGCTGAATAGGCAAGTTTGCAGGCTTTAAACACCCATCAATAGGCTCTTCGGCATTTATAAAAAAGAGATTGCTAATTGGCAACCTCAGACATTGTATAAAACACCATATCGTTTTCTTTTACATATTGTAGTATTCTCTCTAGTTTATTTTTACTTACCATATAGCTATAATCATCTTCATCGTCCCCGATTATGTGAGCATAAACGACCAATATTTCTCCCTTGTCCCTTGCTCTATCAATACCCTTTAGTATTTCTTCAATAGTATTATTATAAATTCCGTCAATCCCAACACCGAATACTAATCCATTACTTCTACCTGGCATGTAATACACAGAATCTAAATCCTTTAACCTAATCTTGCTATTGGTATATGTAGTAACCCCTAATTATTTTAAATATCTCTAACAAGGCCGCATCGATTTCTTCTGTTCTTGCGCCAAAGGGATAAGCAAAAGAAGTGGGTTTTAAATTGTCTTTTTCCATCATGTGGATGGACGGAATAATTTCTTCAGCAATATAGGCCTCAAGCGAATTTGAGTTAACAAAATCGAGTGCATTAAGATGATTTAATCCGTGACTTGCTATTTCATGACCATCCCTTTTTAACACTCTTAACATATTCCGTTCGTTAGTATTCAATTCGTGGTAGTTGTCTATAAAAAAAGTAACATGAGCGCCATATTCATTAAACAACTCTCTAGCTGAATACCAACTTTCTACAGAGTGATCGTCGAAGGTTATAATGATCCCAGGCCCACTTTTATTAGCAGTTTCAAACTCGCCAGTATTGTAGGCTATAATATTAGCATTTAATACCGCTAACACTAACAAATATATCAAATTTGCTTTAGTCATTGATGAATTCCTTATTAGTGCAAACTTAATAGAA
>JAAYHT010000228.1 GCA_012735285.1 Clostridiales bacterium
CACATTAAGAAGTCTACAAACCCACTAAATACAAGGGTTTGTAGACTTTTATCTTTCTACAAGTGTCAAAGATGAGAAATGAAAAGTAAAGCAAATGTTTTATTGTTAAGGGTCAAATTTAAACTCCCTCCAGCGTCATAAACACTTCCTCCAATACTTTCTCCACCTCTAATAGCCCTATCAAGAACTATAATAGCCGCCACAGTACCATATATATATAAATATTATCTATCATCCAGCGCAATATTGATTGTTCGCAATATGTTAGTTTTTCTTCAAGAGTTAGCTTCATTGGCTTCTTTATTGGTGGGTCAATATCTTTAAAGCCTTGTTAATATTAGGTGATAAAAAGGCGGATTTTTAGGTCGAAATACCCTTTAGAGAATCCAGCAACATTTTTTATAATCAATTTTAATCGTTTTTACTCATGTATAGGCTATTATATATTGATTTACGTTGAATATAGCCTTTATGACAATGCAGAAATTATTTACATAAATGCTTAACCTTAAAAACATTACATCCCAATAATATCCCACACATACAATGTAGCAGTTAAAGTAAAAACTAAACACGCAAACAGTATTGCTGGCGCAGTAAACACAAAAAATGGGTTGTGTCTTGTCAAGTGGTGCAAAATATTTTCTACTAAGTAACTAAAATTAACTATACCCACCGCATTTATTCCACGTTCCTATTGCGGCATAAATGCTTAATGTTTGCCATGTTATTGCTTGTTGTCTGCATTCGGCAGCTTTTTCAATGCATCTTTAACATCAGTTCATCCATCGATTCCTTGGATAAGTACCTTCGTTCTGCTACACTCCATTCATCGTTTTGCCCTATCAGTATAGCCCCACCAAAACGTATTACTGAGTCTCTATCCGGGAAAACACTTACTACATTCAACAGTCTTATGCATCCAAAACTGTCTGTGCAGCTTTGGGGAATCTTACTTTTAACTGTTCCAGGACAGCCTTCAGGGTATCCTATGCACTATTTATATCTTCCTGCATAAATATTGTTCTTACTATAGCAGCCACCAGACTTTTCTATTTCTTCGGAACATCACATAATTACTTAATTAGCTCTTTTACTTATTCGCTTATTCTTAATATAGGTTTAAATCTATCTTGTAAGACTTCTGCATCTATAATGAATTCATCAAAGGTACGCACCTTTTCATTGTTCCAAGTGTTTTCGCTAAGAGCAGGAATTCTTTCTAGCAATAACAACATTTCTTCTTTAATGCCATCTTCAGCATTTTCGAAATGTTCTTCAATATGACGATTCCAAGCTAGTAATTGACCACCTAAAACATTATCGCTATGTTCAATTTTGATTCCACCTGTGTTTATATAAGGGGATTGGGGATGTACAGGCTTCCAAGAGTAGATATCCCATTCAAACACATCCTTGATAGGCCATTTCCTAATCGGAGTAATAACATACATAGGATCCCAAGAGCAGTTAATTATTTTAAAACCTGCGTCAATAAGGTCAGGAGTAAGTTGATAGTAGTTTTCCCAACTCATAATAATTATTTCCTTTGGTACCATGTCATTTACTTCTTTTGCAAAGCCTTCCCAGGCTATTGGTTTTTTATCGTTTTCAAATACAACATTGGCTATTCTTGTTACGAAATGTGCAAGCATTTGCTCAGACAATAGACTCTTATCTGATATAGTAGAGTCAATACCTTTGGTGTCGGCATAATCTCTACATTTTTTACACTGAGTCCACTGCTGTATTGCTGCTTCGTCTCCTCCTATATGTATGTATTTTGAATACTTAAACATTTCACAAAGCTCGGCAAATATTTCCTCTAGAGCTACAAAGGAATCTTCGTGCTGGTGGATTATACCTCCAAAACCAAATAAAGAAGGATAGGCTTTTTGGAATTGTTGACAATGACCTGGTATGTCTATTTCAGGCACAAGCTCTATACCGCGCTTGTGTGCATATTCTACTAATTCGTTTATTTGTTCCTTTGTATAATGCCTATTCACTGTAGGTAGCTTCGGATATACATCACTAGGCAATGTATAGCTTTGATCATCAGTAAAATGCAAGTGCAGAACAGATAGCTTATAGAAATAGCACATATCCACAAAATTAATGAGATACTCAAATTCATGCCATTCCCTTGCTAAGTCTACCATCATACCTCTGTATATTGAATCTGGGTAATCAAAAATTTTAACCTTTGGTATAAATACTCCATTATCTGATTTTTGCATAATCTGAAGCATGGTTGCAAGAGCATTGTTAATTCCCTCTTCATTCGAAGCATATATCTTAACATTCTTATTGTTTGGAACTATTTTATACGCACCAGGTAAAAGCTCTTGTTGAGCAGCTAAGATAATTTCTGCTTTATCGTGCTCCTCAAAAGAAAGATCTAAAATCCTTTCACTATAATCACAAAAAGCATTAAGTGCATTTCTAAAGCTCTCTGATTCAGTTTTAATTGTAGCTTTATACTCATAGGCTATATATTCATTCTTATCGTTCATTTTACCTCGTTGCTCTTTAGGCATTGGTATCATATTAAGGGAAATATACTTGCTATCCCTATTTAGTTCTTGGCAGGA
>JAAYHT010000025.1 GCA_012735285.1 Clostridiales bacterium
ACCTACAACAGTCCAGGCTAGCCCGGTGGTCACACCTATTTCATTTTCTCCTTCTATTTTATCATAACGGTAACGTTTCTTACCAAGCTACTTTTCTAAATTAGCTGCAGTAACTGTTATTGATTGCTTTTCCTTCTCCGCAATCTTTCTTGCAGCTTTCCTACAAATATTAGCAATTTCTCTTTCTAAGTTCCTTACGCCCGATTCACGTGTATAGTGATTGATAATTGATCTGATCGCGGCTTCGGAAATCTTAAGGTTTTCTTCTTTTAATCCATGTTCCTTAATCTTCTTAGGAATCAAATACTGTTTTGCAATTTGAACCTTGTCTTCTTCAGTGTATCCCGTAACCTCAATAACTTCCATCCTGTCTAATAACGGTCTTGGAATAGTTTCAGTAGTATTTGCCGTTGTTATAAACATTACTTTGGAAAGATCAAAGGGTACTTCAAGATAGTGATCGGTAAACTCTTTATTCTGTTCTGGGTCTAACACTTCTAGCAATGCTGAATCAGGATCTCCTCTGAAATCAGTTCCAATTTTATCTACTTCATCAAAGAGAAATACAGGATTCTTTGTCTTTGCTTCTTTAATTGCAGTTATAATACGACCTGGTATCGCACCTATATAAGTTCTTCTATGCCCTCTTATTTCTGCCTCATCCCTTACTCCGCCAAGGGACATCCTGACGAAGTTACGATTTAAGGCTCTGGCTACAGACTTAGCTATAGATGTTTTACCAGTACCGGGAGGACCAACAAGACATAAAATAGGTCCTTTTAAGCTCTTAGAAAGCTGAATAACTGCAAGATATTCAAGTACTCTTTCCTTTACCTTTTCTAATCCATAGTGATCTTCATTTAATATCTCTTCTGCTTTTTTAATGTCTTTATTGTCTCTAGAGTATTTATTCCATGGTAAAGAAAGGATCCATTCAACATAGGTTCTTATTACGCCCCCCTCAGCTGATGAGGGTTGTATTTTTTTCAGACGCTTTATTTCCTTTTCAACTTTTTCTGTGATAGGCTGGGGAAGTTTCAATTTCTTTAATTGATCTAGCCATTCATAAATCTCGTCTTCCACATCTTCGTCTACGCCTAGCTCTTCTTGTATTACCCTTAGTTGTTCTTTTAAATAGTACTCACGCTGGCTCTTATTTATCTGAGTCTTTACTTTTTTAGTTATTGTATTTTCAATTTGAAGAATTTCTATTTCCTTGCTTATTATAGTATTTACTAACTCTAGCCTTTTTTCTACATCAAAAGCCTCTAATATTTCCTGCTTTTCTTCTATCTTAATATCAAGATGAGAAGTTACAACGTCTGCAAGCCGACCCGGCTCTTCGATAGAAGCAACTGAAGGAAAAATGTCCTGAGAAACTTTAGGATTAAAGTTTAAATATTCTTCAAAAGATGCTAGGACAGATCTCATCAAAGCTATTATATGTGGAGTCAAAGTTTCAAACTGTTGCTCTTCAATTGCCCTAACTCTACACTTGAAATATGGTACTTCAAAAATAAATTCTTCTATTCTTCCCCTGCTTACTCCTTCAACTAATACTCTGATCGTATCGCCTGGTAGGCGAAGCATCTGCTTTATTTTAGCTATAGTTCCAATCCTATAAAAATCATCTCTTGTAGGAAGTTCAGTGTCCGGATTTTTTTGGGCAGATAAAAATACTGTCTGGTTCATCATCATTGCCTTTTCCAGAGCACTGATAGATTTTTCCCTACCTATATCAAAATGTAGAACCATATATGGGAAAATAGACAACCCACGAAGAGGAATCATAGGCATTATCTCTTCATTTTCATTATCCCGTAATGTATCTTTATCCTCTTTCATCTCTATTCCTCCTAAGCTCAAAACAGGCGGCTATAGGCCGACTGTTTTATGATACATTCTCTTCTTTCTTCTCTACCCTTTTACTAGTATCTCTTTTTATCAAAATTGGCTCGGATTTAAGATCTACAGCATTTTTTGTAATGATACATTTTCTTACATCCTCCCTAGAAGGGATTTCATACATAATATCTGTCATTACATGTTCCATGATACTTCTTAGTCCTCTGGCCCCTGTCTTCCTTTCGATGGCTTTTTCTGCAACTCTTGCTATCGCATCTTCTTCAATTTCTAATTCTACTCCGTCCATAAGGAACAACTTCTTATACTGTTTCAAGATAGCATTCCTGGGCTACTTAATTATACGTATCAAAGCATCCTTAGTTAGCTCTTCTAGCGGCACTATTACCGGTAGTCTTCCTATAAACTCAGGAATTAAACCATATTTAAGCAAGTCTTCAGCTTGAACTTGTTTTAAGATAGATCCGTCTTTTTCTTTCTTGGACTTGATATCTGAATTGAATCCTATAGTCATTTCCACTATGCGCTTTTGTATAATCTTGTCCAAACCGTCAAATGCTCCACCGCATATAAACAACACATTTGTGGTGTCAAACTGTATAAAATCTTGATGAGGATGTTTGCGTCCTCCTTGTGGAGGTACATTCGCGACTGATCCCTCTAAAATTTTGAGAAGGGCCTGTTGAACACCTTCTCCACTTACATCCCTGGTAATAGAAGGATTTTCTGATTTTCTTGTTATCTTATCAATTTCGTCAACATATATTATGCCTCTTTGGGCTTTCTCAATATCATAATCTGCAGCTTGGATAAGTTTTAATAGAATGTTTTCTACGTCTTCACCTACATAGCCAGCTTCAGTTAATGTAGTGGCATCTGCAATTGCAAAAGGAACATTGAGAATCTTAGCCAGAGTCTGCGCAAGCAGTGTCTTGCCTGAGCCGGTTGGCCCAATCATAATAATGTTGCTCTTTTGAATTTCAACATCGTCTTCATCATCAAGTATATATTTACTCTTTTTAAAAGCCCCTATTCTTTTATAGTGGTTATAAACAGCCACTGCCAAAGCCTTTTTAGCATCCTCTTGACCTATTACATATTCAGACAATGCGGCTGCTATTTCCTTAGGCTTTGGTAGAGCCAATGGACCAAAGAGTTCATTATGATCATCATGTAAATCAGCGAACTCTTCATTTATAATATCCTGACAAAGCTCAATGCATTCATCACAAATATATACATTAGGCCCCGCAACTAGGCGGCGCACTTGTTCTTGTGATTTGCCACAAAATGAGCATTTCAGTTGTTTAGTTTCATTATATTTCCCCATAATACTCCCTTTCAATTACTTTTTTAAAACGGTTCTATTCTGTATTACCTTGTCTATGATACCATATTCTACTGCTTCATCCGCATCCATAAAGTTGTCGCGATCGGTATCTTGTTGAATACGTTCTAATGGCTGGCCGGTCATTTCGCTTAAAATTCTATTCAGTTTCTCTCTTGTTTTAATTATACGTTCTGCATGTATGCGTAAATCCTCAGCCTGACCCTTGATTCCACCTATTGGCTGATGTATCATAATCTCTGAATTAGGCAAAGCAAAGCGTTTGCCTTTAGTTCCTGCTGCCAACAAGAATGCTGCCATACTAGCAGCCATTCCTATACAAATAGTTGAAACATCAGGTTTAATATATTGCATTGTGTCGTATATAGCCATACCAGCTGTAATTGATCCGCCAGGACTATTTATATAGAAATTTATATCCTTGTCCGGATCTTCTGATTCTAGAAAAAGTAGCTGAGCAACTATCAAGCTTGCTGTATGGTCGTTTACTTCTTCTCCTAGAAAAATAATTCTATCTTTTAACAGCCTGGAATAGATATCATAAGCTCTCTCTCCACGACTAGTCTGCTCTACTACCATTGGTATTAAAGACATTCGTATTCCCCTTTCAAACAAACCCTCCACCTTAGTTATTACTCAAATACTGCATTCTCAAACATGAAATTAATAGCCCTTCTATTAACAATATCCTGTGTTAAATAGGCCATACCTTGTTCGCCCATCATTTCTTTTAACTTTTCAGTCTCTAACTTATACATTTCGGCCATAGCTTTTATTTCATTTTCAATTTCTTCTTCTGATGCAGTAATGTTCTCTTTCTTAGCGACTGCCTCTACCAATAGTTTCGTTTTGACCTTTTTATATGCGTCTTCACGCATTTCCTCTCTAAAGTCTTTAAAATCCTTTTGAATATACTCAAGATACATTTGAAGATCTATGCCCTGCTGGCTTAAAGTCTGATCAAGTTCATAAAGCATTTCGTCAATCTGGCTTTCAACCATCACATTAGGAATATCAATATCGTTAGCTTCATAAACTTTTTCTAATATTGTATTCTTTGTTTCATACTCAGATCTGTCCTTAGCATTCTTTTCAAGCTTTTCACGAGTGCTTTTCTTCAATTCCTCAAGTGTATCAAATTCACTGCCATCTTTAGCAAATTCATCATCTAGCTCAGGCAGCTCAGTTTCTTTAACCTCGTGAACTTTACATTTAAAGACTGCTTCCTTACCCGCCAAGTCTTCTGCATGATAATCTTCGGGGAAAGTAACTTTCACGTCTTTTTCTTCTCCAGCTTTAACTCCAATAAGTTGTTCCTCAAAACCAGGAATAAAGGTATTAGAACCCAAAGTTAGTGGTTGACGTTCTGCTGTTCCACCTTCAAATTGTTCATCGCCAATGAATCCAGCGTAATCTAATAGAATAGTGTCGCCTTCTTTTGCTGGTCTATCTACAACTACCATTCTGGAATTTCTTTTCTGCAAAGCCTCTAAATCCTTTTGCACGTCTTCATCAGTTATATTTACTTCTACTTTCGGCACCTTAACACCTTTATAATCTTTTACGTCAAATTCAGGCATTACTGTAACCTTAATCCCCATTTCTAAATCTTTTCCTGCTTTAATATCTTCAAGTTTAACCGTCGGACTATCAACTGGCTCTAATTTGAGCTCTTCTATTGCTTTAGGATATGCTTCTCTAAATAACTTTTCTATAGCATCCTCATAGAATACATCTTCTCCATATTTAGATTCTATAAGCTTCCTAGGTGCTTTTCCCTTACGAAATCCATCGACAGCATATCTCCCTTTAGTCGCACGATATACTTCATCTATAGCTTTATCAAATTCTTCTGCAGTGAATTCTAGTTTAAATTCAACCTCGTTTTTTTTCTTTTTTATAAAAGATGTTTTCATTATATCCTCCTGTATTATATGTGAGTTTCATTTAATTACTGCGCATAACATTATACTGTTTTATACCCTTAAAGTAAAGTATTTAACAATATCAGTAAAATGTCAGATTATTAATTATAATATTAAGTGATTTTATTACTTAAAAATTTAAGTCCCCTGGCATACTTACTCTCATTCAATGGAGTTAACTGATATTTTTCAGCAACATATTCTCCAATAGATAGAAGATCTTCCTCTTCGCCGGAGAATAGTTCTATCTCAAGTTCACATATGGGCAATGTCCCATCGTTTGTAATGATTTCACCAGTATCGATAGCTAATTCAAAAATACTTTTATGTGTGTCAAGCCTGATTCTTCTTCTTATAAAATGCATTTCTAACAGGTTGTTAAGAACCTTGTCTCCAACTAAATCCATCATAATCCTACCCTGCTCACTCTCTTTGAAAATATCAGGAGAGGGCTGTAAAAAGCATGCGGGATCATCGACGGGAACATTAACTTCTTCCCTAACATGAAGACCTTCTTCGCTTGAACCATTCCATTTTAAAGATGCTACAACGCGATTTCCTTCCATTCTTATACGAAATGCTATATCATTCTTGGATAAGATATAATCTTCTGTATCAAAATAAGCCGCTTTCATATAAACTGTCTCTTTGGAATCAACTTCGCCGAATTCTTCTAGGTAAGGATCTTCCCATATTGCTTCGGCAACATTTTTATCTTTTATTAAATATTTCAATTCTATTTCCATTATAAAACCTCGACTCTAATATCGATAATAGTTTATCTTTACACGTTTTTATATATTATCATCAATTTTTAGTATTTACAACCTAAATTTAAGGTATTGGTTCTTATAAGTCTAGAGTAGTCAATCATTTGTGAC
>JAAYHT010000229.1 GCA_012735285.1 Clostridiales bacterium
TCGGGTATACTATAATTAAAATATAATCAAAATAAATGGAGGGTATCATGGCGAATAATAGAGTCGCAATCATAATGGGAAGCGATAGTGATTACGGTGTAGTAAAAAAGGCAGAGACGATATTAGATACACTTGAAATACCATATGAAACAAGAGTTTTATCAGCTCATAGAACACCTAAACAGACATGTGAATTTGCTGCTACCGCGAAGAACAATGGGTTTGGTGTAATAATCGCTGCAGCAGGCAAGGCTGCCCATCTGGCAGGTGTAATAGCTGCCCATACTACTTTGCCTGTAATAGGAATTCCAATAAAATCATCTACCTTTGATGGTCTAGATGCATTACTGTCCACTGTCCAGATGCCCAAAGGTGTACCTGTAGCAACGGTAGCTGTAGACGGAGCTGAAAATGCAGCTATTTTAGCCGCAGAAATCCTAGCACTCAACGACGAAACTCTAGCAAAAAAACTACATGCAATGCGACAGCAAATGGAATATGAAGTGCTTAAAAAAAACGAACAATTTGAGAAAAAATAAAATTAATGATGAGGGGAAATAGAATGTACCGAGGTATTCATGAAGAATGCGGAGTATTTGGAATCCGCAGTAATAAAATTACAAACTTAGCGTCCGTAGTATATCATGCCCTCTATGCTCTTCAGCACAGGGGTCAAGAAAGCTGCGGTATAGCTATTAATGACGGTGAAACCATTGTAGGCCACAAAGATCTTGGTCTAGTAAGCGATGTGTTTACAAGGGATGTGCTTGAAAAACTTCCCGAGGGCCATATGGCTATAGGGCATTGCCGCTATTGTACAGCTGAAGAAGAAACTGTAGCAAACTCACAACCACTTATTATAAAACATGTTAAAGGCAATATGGCGGTAGCATTTAACGGGGGCCTGACTAACGCTTCTAAACTGCGTGAAGAATTAGAACTGAACGGAGCGATATTTCACACTACAAGTGACGTTGAAGTAATCGCATATGTCATTACCAAAGAGAGACTATCTGCACCCTCTATCGAAGAAGCCATCAGCAGGGCTATGTTAAAAATTGAAGGCGCCTATTCACTTGCTATTATGACTCAACAAAAATTAATAGCAGTAAGGGATCCCTTAGGTTTTAGACCCCTATGTATAGGTAAAATTGGCGAGGACTATGTTATCGCATCAGAAAGTTGTGCCCTAGACAGCATCGGAGCTCAGTTCATTAAAGATGTCAGACCCGGAGAAATAATAGTTATTGACGATAAGGGAATGCGCAGTATTGATAAGCATTGTAATGACGGTAAAAAAGCAAGCTGCGTATTTGAATATATATACTTTGCACGCCCCGATTCTGTAATTGACGGCAGCTGTGTCCATACTGCAAGACAAAGAGCAGGCGCCTTCCTGGCTTTGGAACATCCCGTCCAGGCTGATGTAGTAATAGGTGTTCCTGACTCAGGCCTTGATGCTGCTTTAGGGTATTCTAAGCAATCAGGAATCCCCTACGATGTGGGTTTTATTAAAAACAGATATATTGGTAGGACTTTTATTGAACCCTTTAAATCCCAAAGAGAAAGTGCGCTGCGCATAAAATTGAACACTATTTCATCCACAGTTCGCAATAAGAGGGTTATCTTGATAGATGATTCTATTGTACGTGGAACTACAAGTAAGCGAATTGTAAAATTGCTCAGAGATGCAGGTGCTACCGAAGTTCATATGAGGGTTTCCTCACCACCCTTTTTATATCCATGCTTCTTTGGTACGGATCTTGGTTCCCGCGAGAATCTTATAGCCGCAAACCATACCGTAGAAGAGATTGCGAAAATAATAGGTGTAGATTCATTGGGCTTCTTAGGCGTGGATAACGTTACTAAACTAGCTGACAATCCTGCTTACAGTTTCTGCACAGCCTGTTACACTGGAAATTATCCGCTGCCAATTAGTGATAAACAAAAAGGGGAGAATAAAGATGAAGAGTCAAAGTGATTATTACAAGGATGCAGGCGTTGACATAAATGCAGGTTACAAGTCAGTTTCACTTATTAAGTCACATATAAAAAGAACTCTGACCGAGGGTGTTTTGGGGGATATCGGTGGCTTTAGCGGAATGTTTGAACTTGATTTGTCCGGCATTAAAAAACCTGTGCTTGTATCAGGAACTGATGGTGTGGGAACAAAGTTAAAGCTTGCCTTTCTTATGGACAAGCACGAC
Organism: Clostridiales bacterium; assembly: GCA_012735285.1. Lineage (GTDB taxonomy): Bacteria > Bacillota > Clostridia > Peptostreptococcales > Anaerovoracaceae > JAAYHT01. The sequence goes on from JAAYHT010000229.1 coordinate 2,208, forward strand.
ACCGTGGGAATTGACTGCGTAGCCATGTGTGTTAACGATATCATTTGCTGCGGTGCTAAACCCCTTTATTTCCTCGACTATATAGCAGTGGGTAAAAACATTCCCGAAAGGATAGCCTCAATAGTTTCGGGAGTGGCCGAAGGCTGCGTACAAGCAGGATGTGCACTTTTAGGTGGTGAAACAGCAGAAATGCCCGACTTCTATAAGGAAAATGAATACGATATAGCAGGATTTACAGTAGGAATAGTAGATAAGGACCATATAATCGATGGAAGCAAAGTAGACAAAGACGACATTATTATAGGCCTAGCCTCTTCAGGTGTTCATTCTAATGGATTTTCTCTGGTCCGTCGTGTTTTTGATGTTGAAAACCAATCCCTTTCTGTATATGTAGACGATTTATCAACCACTCTTGGAGAATCCTTATTAACACCAACCAAAATATATGTTAAGCCAATTTTAGCCTTACTTGAAAAAATTAATGTCAAAGCAATATCCCATATTACAGGCGGAGGCTTTTTCGAAAACATTCCAAGGGCTATTCAAAAGAACTTCTCCGCAAAGATCGATTTGAAATCCTTAGATATACCTCCTATTTTTAAACTTATTCAACAAAAAGGAAGCATACCTGAAATTGAAATGTTTAACATCTTTAATATGGGAACAGGAATGTGCATTGTGGTATCTAAAGATGATGCCGATCAGGCAGTTGAAGTACTTAATAAACATGGCGAAAGAGCCAAAATTATCGGTCAAATAATATCAGGGGAGAATGAGGTTATACTATGTTAAACATTGCAGTTTTAATATCAGGAAACGGTACGAATCTTCAGGCACTGATTGATGCCGAAAAAAGCGGTAAGTTGACTTTCGGGAAAATTACCCTAGTAGTTTCAAGCAACAAAGATGCTTGCGGATTAACACGTGCACTTAAACACGGAATTAAAACCGAAGTTGTAGAAAAAAAGACTTGTGTAAATGACGATGAATTTGACAAGCTTGTACTTACAAAATTGCTTGAGAACAATATAGATATTGTCGTACTTGCTGGCTTCCTCCCAATATTAGGACAGCAAGTTATTAATCAGTTTGAAAGAAGAATAATCAATATCCATCCTTCTCTTATCCCTTCATTTTGTGGTCCAGGTTTTTACGGCCTAAAGGTGCATCAAGCAGCACTGAAAAAAGGAGTTAAAATAACAGGTGCCACAGTACACTTTGTAAACGAAATACCCGATGATGGTGAAATCATCATGCAAAAGGCAGTTCCAGTATTGGATGGAGATACTCCCGAAACACTTCAAAAGCGAGTTATGGAAGAAGCAGAGTGGAAAATACTTCCTGAGGCTGTAGAGCTCATATGTAAAGAATACAGTCAAAAGGATAATAGAATAGAAATAAAAACTCTTCCTGAAATTCTAAAAAATAACAGCTATCCAGGTCGTGGGATAGTTATAGGAATTACGCCTGACTCAAAACACGCCGTTATAGCATACTTCATAATGGGCAGAAGCATTAACAGCCGGAACAGAGTATTTGTTGAAGACGGTGAAGGGATACGCACTGAAGCCCATGATCCCTCTAAGATGACTGATCCCTCGTTAATAATTTATTCTCCTGTTCAAGTATTAGGAGACTATACGATAGTTACAAACGGTGATCAGACCGATACGATATATGACTATATTAATGCCGGTAAAACTTTTGAGCAAGCATTAAATACTAGAAGCTTTGAGCCGGACGAACCTAATTTTACCCCCAGAATTTCAGGTCTGCTAAATAGAAATGAAAGAAACTACAAATTATCTATATTAAAAAGCAATAATGGGAATCCCAAAAGCACCCTAAGATTTTATTTTAACTACCAAAACCCTTTGCCAGGACAGGGTCACTTTATTCATACATATAAAAAAGATGGCTCTCCCCTACCCTCATTTGAAGGGGAGCCAATAGCTGTATTGATTGATAATGATATTGATGTTTTTACATGTGAGATCTGGGACAGTTTGGATTTTGAGAATAAGGTTTCTCTCTTTGTACGCTATATCAACCTAAGTAGTGGAGAATATATTACCAGAATCATAAACAAGAATGCTTAGTAGAAAGGAAATCATTATGCTTAAAGAACTACTATTGAAATACGGATGTAACCCCAACCAGATACCAGCTCGCATATACATGAAGGAAGGCAATCTTCCCTTAGAAGTACTAAACGGTAAACAAGGCTATATTAAACTCCTAGATGCATTAAACGGGTACCAGCTTGTCAAGGAGTTAAAAGAAGCTACAGGCTTACCTGCAGCCACATCTTTTAAACATGTCAGCCCTGCAGGCGCGGCTTTAGGACTTCCTATAGATCCCGTTTTAAAACAGATGTATTTTGTTGATGAGGAATTGTCCCCATTGGCCTGTGCTTATGCACGTGCTAGGGGAACGGACAGGATGTCATCCTTCGGCGACTTTGTTGCACTGTCAGATCCTTGCGATCTTTCTACTGCTAAGCTATTAGCAAAAGAAGTTTCTGATGGAATAATTGCACCTGGCTATGACGAAGACGCCCTCGAAATACTGAAAAGTAAAAGAAAAGGCAATTATACTGTATTGAAGATAGATGAGAATTACACACCCTCTCCCATTGAAACCAAGGATGTTTACGGAATAACTTTTGAACAAGCTAGGAATGATTATAGAATTGATTATTCTTTATTGGATAATATCGTTACTAAAAATAAAGAGATTACAGAAGGTGCAAAGCGTGATCTTTTAATATCATTAATCACCCTTAAGTACACCCAATCCAACTCCGTATGTTATGCCTATGAAGGACAAACTATAGGAGTTGGCGCAGGGCAGCAGTCACGAATCCACTGCACCAGATTAGCTGGAAACAAGGCAGATATTTGGCACCTTAGGAAACATCCTAAAGTATTGAATCTTAAATTTAAGCAAGATCTGGGACGGCCTGAAAGGGACAATTGTATAGACGTATATCTTTCTGATGATAGCCATGAGGTATTGCAAGATGGTGTATGGCAACAATTCTTCTCAGAAAGCCCAGAGCCCCTAACAGCGGATGAAAAAAAGGAATGGCTAAAACAGATGAAAGGTGTTTCCCTTGGTAGTGATGCCTTCTTCCCCTTTGATGACAACATAAAAAGAGCTGTAAAAAGTGGAGTAACATATATAGCCCAACCGGGTGGTTCTATTCGAGATCAACTAGTCATTGATAGCTGTGATTCTTTTGGAATAGTAATGGTATTTACCGGAATCAGATTATTCCACCATTAATATAGAAGGAGAAATGTGAGATGAACATCTTAGTAGTTGGCGGCGGTGGCAGAGAACACGCAATTATAAAAAAATTAAAAGAAAATCCTAAAATAAAACAAATATACGCCCTACCCGGTAATGGGGGAATTTCCTACGATGCAACCTTAATAAATATTGATCCACTTGATTTTGATTCGATTATAGACTTTGTTTCTAAGAATACTATTGATTTTGCAGTTGTAGCTCCTGATGATCCCCTCGTTCTCGGGCTAACTGACAGGCTGCTTGAAAAAGGCATACCTACCTTTGGTCCCACAAAAAATGCTGCAATAATTGAAGGAAGCAAGGTCTTTTCAAAGCAGCTGATGAAGAAATACAAGATACCCACAGCTGACTATGAAGTGTTTGATAGTGCTGAAGAAGCAATAAACTATGTTAAAGAGAAAAACCGCTTCCCTATCGTAGTTAAGGCCGATGGCCTTGCCCTCGGTAAAGGAACATTAATTTCACAGGATCTGAATGAAGCCCAAGATGCAATAAATTCAATTATGGTTGATAAAATCTTTGGCGACAGCGGTAATCGAGTTGTAATAGAAGAATTCATGCAAGGTCCTGAAGTATCTGTACTCGCATTCACTGATTCTAAGACAATAGTTCCTATGGTATCATCAATGGATCATAAGCGTGCCTTAGATGGCGATTTAGGTCTTAATACAGGTGGTATGGGCGCTGTTGCACCTAATCCATATTACACCGATGATATAGCTAAGGTCTGTGAAGAAAAAATATTTATCCCCACTATTAATGCAATGAATAATGAAGGCAGGCCTTTTAAAGGATGTCTGTATTTCGGGCTTATGTTGACAGAAGATGGCCCTAAAGTAATTGAATATAATTGTAGGTTCGGAGATCCCGAAGCCCAAGTAGTATTGCCGCTTCTTGAATCAGATCTTTTAGATATAATGCAGGCTGTTTATGAAGAGCGCCTAGACCAAGTAGAAGTAAAATTTAAGGACAGTGCTGCCTGCTGCGTTATAGCAGCTTCAGGCGGGTACCCCAAGGATTATAAAAAAGGATATACAATTACCGGACTATCCGATGCAATTTCAACAGGTGCTTTAATCTTCTATGCAGGTACAAAGATGGAAAATAACGAACTGGTTACTTCTGGTGGTCGTGTTTTAGGAGTAACTGCTGTTAAACCTACCCTAGAAGAAGCAATCTTGCATGCCTATAAAGCAATGGAGAAAATTCACTTTGAAAATATGCACTATAGAAAAGACATCGGAAAAAAAGCCCTGGCTGTACAAGGAGGAAATATCAATGCCAGTATTTAGAATATACGTTGAAAAAAGAAAAGAGTTCTCTGTTGAAGCTGAGAACCTCGCTAAAGAAGTCCGCACTTTTTTAAATATTAAAAATTTGAATTCTATTCGAATATTAGATCGTTACGATGTGGAAGGTATTGATGAAGAGCTTTTTAACTATTGCAAAAATACTATTTTCTCCGACCCTAGTTTGGACAATGCCTTTGATGAAATTCCTGATGATGCAGACTACAAGTTCGGTGTCGAATACCTACCCGGTCAATATGACCAAAAGGCAGATCTATATTCTCAAGCCATACAGGTCATTACTAAAGATAATAAGCCTATCATAAGGACGGCTAGAATCTTTCTTCTTTATGGTTCCCTTAAAGAAGAAGATGTTAATGCTATAAAAAACTATATAATCAACCCTATAGAATCTCAAGAGGCTCCATTAGAAACATTTGAAACCCTTAAAAAAAATTATAAACAACCCGAATCAGTAAAATCTATAGAAGGCTTCTGTGATATGGATAGCGAACAGCTGAAGGAGTTTCTATCCGATTTCGGGCTAGCTATGGATTTAGAAGATTTAATATTTTGTCAAGAATACTTTATCAAAGAAGGCAGAAACCCAACCGTAACAGAAATTCGTATGATAGATACCTATTGGTCAGACCACTGCAGACATACCACATTTTTAACAAGAATTGATAAGGATAAATCTAAGATTGAAGACAAAGATGTTGCTGAATCTTTTGATCGCTACTTGAAATTACGTAAAGAGCTAGGAATACAGGATAGGCCTATCACCCTTATGGACATGGCAACAATAGGGGCCAAATACCTTGTAAATATAGGTAAACTAAAGGGTCTCGACTTATCAGATGAAGTAAATGCTTGCTCTGTTAATATTACTGTAGATATAGATAATGAAGAATATCCATGGCTTTTAATGTTCAAAAATGAAACCCATAATCACCCCACCGAAATAGAACCCTTCGGGGAGCGGCTACATGTTTAGGTGGTGCTATTCGTGATCCCCTATCGGGAAGGGCCTATTGCTATCAAGCAATGCGAGTGACAGGAGCAGGAAATCCATTAGCTGGTATAGACGAAACCATGCCCGGTAAGCTCCCTCAGAGGAAAATCGTAACAACTGCCGCAGACGGATACAGTTCTTATGGAAATCAAATAGGAGTACCGGCAGGCCTGGTTGAAGAAATTTATCACCCCGGTTATATCGCTAAGCGTATGGAATTAGGAGCCGTGGTTGCAGCAGCACCAAAGAGCAATGTTGTAAGGGAAAAACCGGCTCCCGGCGATTTAATAGTTCTCTTAGGAGGTAAGACTGGCAGAGATGGCATAGGTGCAGCTACGGGCTCTTCAAAATCCCACAGTGTAGAATCTTTAGAACAAAGCAGTGCCGAAGTCCAAAAGGGAAATCCTATTGAGGAACGCAAGATATTACGATTGTTTAGGGATGAA
>JAAYHT010000026.1 GCA_012735285.1 Clostridiales bacterium
CTGGTGCAAAGAAAATTATTATCAATTGGAGCATCAGCGGCGTTCCCCTAATTATCCAAACAAAGGTTCTTGATAACCAACGAAGGGGATAAAAGCGACTCATGGATCCAAAAGCAATCACCAGCCCTAGCGGTAGTGAGAAAATTAAAGTCAATGCAAAGAGCTGGCAATTGAGCATAAAGCTTTCAGTTAGCCGGTCAATGATCACAGGAATCTCATTCATGTCTATCTTCTTTCGTTATATGTACTCTTATTCAGCCAGTTCCAGGCCGTACTTATCAGCTAATGCAGCCATGGATCCGTCTTCAACTAGTTCAGCAAAAATCTTGTTAACTTCTGCACAGATATCTGAGCCTTTACGGAAGGCAACACCGTAGTTCTCTTCTGCCAGGTGATCTACAATTTCAAGATCCTCATAGCTGGTGCCTTCTCCTGTCATAGTCTTTGCAAGAGTTAAGTCTAGTATGGCAGCATCTGCAGTTCCAGCTTTAACTTCCATCAGACACTCAGTCTGTAAGGTTTTAGGAACATAGTTTGCCTGTTGCAGATTCTCATCGTTTTGAATGATCTTTTCACCAGCAGAACCCTGCTCTGCAGCTACAGCCTTGCCGATTAAGGATTCTAAGCCTGCATATTCAGCACCTTTCTTCATTAGAACTACTTGTGCATTCTTTACATAGGGTACGGTAATTTCCATGGTTGCCTTACGCTCGTCGTCAATGGTTAGACCGTTCCAAATGCAGTCAATGGACTTAGCATTAAGCTCCACTTCCTTGGTATCCCAGTAAATTTCAACAAATACGGGTTCAAGACCAAGTTTTTCACAGACTAAAGTGGCAAGCTCAGTATCAAAGCCAGTAAATACGCCATTTTCATCTGTATAATTCATAGGAGCATAATCGGTATAACCAATGACTAGCTCACCTTTTTCCATAACATAACTTAAATCGCTTTCTTCCTGGCCCTCATTGTTTGATGGCTCCGCTTCTTGTCCGCCTCCACAAGCGGCCAGCGAAAGAGCTAGGGCTAACACCAAAAGTATTGCTAGTAATTTCTTCATCTACAATTCCTCCAATTCTAGTCATAAAAATCTTTTACTATTATACCACGTTAACGAGATAAAGCAATAGCTTTTTATCACTTCTATTATTTAAGGAGTTAAATTAATTTATTAGCCCCGTTGAAGAATGCTTTTATAGTTTTATACTTGCAACACTAAAGATCTTTCTGCCTGTGAAACGTCACGGGATAAGTCACGATGCGAAATTTGCAAGTCGCTATGGAGTGATCGGCAACTACGCCCCTTGTGGACTTTCACCACAGATTGAAGGAAAGCCCGTCATACAAATAGTAAGGGGATAAAAGCTGTATCCCCTTAACTCTTTACTATAAACCATGTTTACCAAGGAATTTTAGAATTTCTTCTTTTGATCTATCTTGACTATAATCATCAGTATCTATTACCAAAGTGTCCGGGTGGGCTCTTACTTTATCTAGGAAAAAGTTAGACTCTTTCTTTATAACTCCCAAAACAGGAATAGAACTATCCAAGGCTTCATAAACAGCATTAATGAATTCCGGTACTTTAGTTTCTATTCTTCCTAATTCATCCATTAATATTAGTTTCTTTTGTTTGATGGCATTGTCTAATGAGCTAATTCCAACTGTCCTGAAAACTTCGTAATAAAGCTTTCTGTCTTTATCAATAACTGCCATTAAATCTGCATATTCCGCTATACTATCTACGTCACGGTTAGGTATATAGCTCTCTTTGCTTACATCCACTAGCCTGAAAGCCTTGGTTTCTCCATTTATTATTAATCTCTGCACAAAGAACCCGCCCGTTAAATGTATAATGGGATCAATCATACTTTTTAATAGAGTAGATTTGCCTGACCTGATACGACCAGTAACAAATAAGTTATTAGGCATTTTATGCTCTCCTAGTTGATGCATTATTTTCGTTCGGCTGTTTCTAGAATGTCTTCAATTTCTTTCTCACTTATTTCATAATTGAAAAAGAGGGAATAGAATTCGCTGATGTCTGCACGCATATCCGTTTTAATTACTTCAGGATAAAGCAGCGCTGACAACCATTTTACACCTAATAGACGCATTACTGAAGGAGGCCTATTAATCCAGTCATATGGATAATTAGGTATCTCATAGACTTCATTGTTTTTTACAGCCGTAATATTAGCCCAGGTTTTATCGCTTTTTATCTTGTTATATACAGAATGGGTGGTATCTCCATCAGTGCTTATAATAATAACTTCTGGGTCCCAAACAAGAATCTGCTCAATCGATACCTGCATGCGGCGGATATCAGGGGTATCAGGTACAGCAACATTTTTTGCGCCTGCAAGATCAAAGGCTTCCGAGTTGACAGTTCCACTAACTTCTGTTTCCAAGCCTTCCATTCCTTCTGCATAATATACTTTAACCTTTTGCTCTTCTCCGATCGACTTCAAGTTAGTACTGATTTCTTCTAAGGTTTTGTCACTATAAGCTGCAAGTTCCTCAGCTCGTTCGCTTTCTCCAATTAAATCTCCCAGGAATCTATATGCCTCTGCTGTTTTTTGTAAACTCCCATCAACCATAACAACGGGAATACCGGTCAGGTTTTGAATTTCATCGGCATCACCAGCATATTCTGGGGAAACATCTCCAACGCTAATGATAATATCAGGGCCTGCTTTTAATAATTCTTCTATACTGCCTGTAGGTGTACTACCTTTCCAGCGCCCCAAGCTCGGTAAATCATGGTATTCAGGAGCAATTATTATTTTTTCACTATCTCTCAACTCACTGGTCCATCCTGCTAACTTTTCGGGTGCCAGAGTGTAAAGTAATACGCTTCCTATTGCAGAAGTAGAGTAAACTTTTTCAATATTAGTTGATATTTCTACCTCACGGCCAGCCATATCCATTATTGTTTTTGTTTCTGATTCAGGGCCTTGATCTGATTGTCCCCCTTGACAGCCTGTTGATGCAAACAATAACAAGATGACCAAAATTATTATTAAAACCTTATTTCTTCTCATGGTAATCCTCCTTGTTGATTTTTAAGCTACTACCGGAATACAGATTTTATGTAGTTTGCCGTTTTTAATTTGAGCATTGGCAATCTCCACATCTATTCCATAAATATTTTTTAAATTATCTTCGGTTATAACTTCATCTACACTGCCTGAACACAATATCTGCCCATCTTTTAGCATAATGGCCTTACCTCCACAAAAGAGGGCGTGATCAGGATGATGAGTTGACATGATAATACTTAAACCTTGACCTGCCAAACGCTTAATGTGGTTTAGAAGTCTTATTTGATTGCCATAGTCAAGGTTGGAGGTCGGTTCATCCATAACTAGTATTTTTGGTTCCTGGGCTAGTGCCCGGGCAATCAGAACCAATTGCCGTTCTCCACCGCTTATTTCTGTATATCTTTTATCTGCTAAGTATAATATATTGAGATTTTCCATTGCCTCCTTAGCAACTCTATAATCCAGTTCAGAGGGTGAAGCATAGTTGTTAATATGAGCAGTTCTACCCATTAGGACAACGTCAACTACGGAGTAAGGAAATGATGGTGCATGGTTCTGAGGAACATATCCCATTTGCTTAGCAAGCTCCCGTCTACTGCTGTTGCTGACATCCTTGCCATTTACAATCACTTGTCCCTGATAGGCTTTATAAAGTCCTAGGATGGTTTTAAAGAGAGTGGTTTTTCCAGCTCCATTAGGACCGAGAACGCTGACAATCTCTCCTCTTTCTACTTTCATTGATATACCTTCAATAATCGGTTGATCCTTCTTATACGCAAAAGACAAATTCCTTATTTCCAAACTCATTTCCAACTCCTCCTGCTGTGGGATAAAAGATATATGAAGAATGGAGCTCCAATCAAAGATGTTAATATGCCTAATGGTATCTCCATTGCTAATAATGTCCGAGCTATTGTATCAACCACAAGTAAAAATGAACCTCCCACTGCCATAGAAACTGGAAGTAGGCTCCGGTAGTTAGGTCCTGTTATTGCCCTGGCAAAATGGGGAATAACCAGTCCTACCCATCCAATCATCCCACTTATTGATACTGAGGAAGCCGTAAGCAGGGTAGCGCAGATTATCACTATTAAGCGCAACCTATCTGTATTAACACCCATACTCTGTGCTTCTTCATCTCCAAAAGTCAGCAGATTTAACTTCCAGCGTAACAGTAAAAGTGGAATTATACCAACCAACATGGGAGGAATAACCATATATATATCCTTCATTTGTATCGAGCCTAAACTTCCCATCATCCAATATGTAATGGCTGGCAGCTTTTCGTAAGGGTCAGCTACACTTTTTATTAACGATACCAATGATGAAAAAATTGTGCCGACTAGGATTCCTCCTAATACCAGAATTAATGTAATATCGCCGGATCTTTTGATAAGATTTCCTATAAAATACGTAAGCCAAACTGCTAATAAACCGAAAACAAAGGCAGAAATAGCTACACCTAAACTTCCCCATGAATTAATAATAGCTATGGTAGCTCCGAAACCTGCTCCGGCAGACACTCCTAATATATCCGGAGAAACCAAGGGGTTTCTAAATGTTCCTTGAAAGGCTGCTCCTGAAACAGAAAGGGCCATTCCTATTATAATAGCAGCTAATATTCTAGGAATACGCACATCGAATATTACAGTATGTGCAGTTGCAGATAGGTTACTCTCAGCAAAAAACAGGCCTGTTAATGCCTTCCAAATATCTGCATAAGAAACCGGATAGCGCCCTATCGTTAATGCGACAATAGCAAGCAATATAGGTAAAAGCACTAGAACTATAATCTTTAACTTGCTGTACTTAGCAACAAAAGCTGTATTTTTCATTTAATAGCAATAAACCCCCTCTGAAAACTAAAGGCACTTCTTGAACGGAGAGCATAGAAGTGCCTATAAATACATACTAATTATCTCCTTTCCAAGTCGGGAGGCTGTCAGATTTCTCTTTCAACCCTGTGGGTAGTATTACCCAGGCCAAGTCACCATAGCTATAGCCTTAGGTGAAAGGGCTCGGAGTTATTCAATTATTTATTTTTAATTAACTTTCATAAATATTCTATCAAATATTTCCCATAATGTAAAATGACCGATTATAAAGAATTTTTATGCTATTTTACTTTCGAATATGGACATAGCTAACTCTTCAAATTTGTCGCTCAAATGTGGCGGACTCCATTCTGGACTTCTACAGATAAAGACAAAATTAAACTTCTCATTAATGACTTCTTTTATATCAGTAGTATGCTCAAACGGAAATCTGCCTTCTAAACTATAAATCTGTGAATCCTCTCTCCTTATCCATTTTACTTCCGTATCAGGTCTTTCTTCGATTACTCTTCTTAACCAATTGCTACAGTTAATACTATCATCGCCGTTATAATAGTGATAGTAATCATGATGAAAGTCAATATTAACAATCTTTATCTGTAATCCCTTTGGTATTTTATCAATTACTTTCTTTATACTCTTATGTGAATATGATTTGCAGAAATGATTCTTGTTAATACTCATTAACTTCAAATATTTCTTAAGGAAATAGTATTCATCGATTACACCTACTTCCTTGAGCTTCGGATATCTAAAATATCTTTCCTTCCACATGGCTTTTAGCTTATCTTTGGGTATTTCATCGCTTCCTTTGGGGAAATATATTTCTCTTTCTTTAAAAGATGCCTCAATAAAGTAATCGAAATCGATGCTCAATATTCCTACCATTATATAGCCCCCTTATCCTTTGTTCAAACCATTAACTATTAATAAAGCAAAATATAATGGGTCAGGAGTAAGCATTGAAGACATGAATAAAAAATAGTACTTGTACTAATTATACCGCACAAGTACTATTTCGAACAAGCTTTTATACTCTATACTCCACATTCAGCATGATGCTGATGTTCATGGCAAACAGACCCAGTTGATTTTAGTGTACCATTAAGATCTGATTCTGCTACATCCTTAGCATTACCATTTGCGCCTAGAATAACTTCTATGTCTTTTTCATTGAATATATCAATAGCGCCGCTACCCATACCGCCTGAAATAACCACCTTAACACCTAAATCATCCAAATAATTTGGTAGGAAGCCAGGCTTATGTCCAGGGTTGGGTATTGATTCGCTCTTAATAATTTGTTTGTCTTTAATATTAAATATATTTAAATTCGTGCAATGTCCAAAATGTTCGGCTACCATTTCATCTTCACTTGCTACCGCAATTTTAAACATATCATTCCCCTCCATCTTTTTTGAAACCTCACCTATTTGATCAAACCAATTACCTTCAAGGTGCTCTATCATACCCTTGTCACATGCCGTAGAAATGTTGGGGTCTATCGGTAATTTTGCAAGAACCTTAAGGTTATGTTCCTTCGCTATTTCTTCTATATGGCTATCTCCAAAGATCTGGTAGTCCTTACCGTTGTCAGGACATCTGAAATAGGACATATTTTCTACCAGACCGATAATAGGTATATCCATGGCCTCAGCCATCTTAACCGCTTTAGACACAATCATAGATACTAACTCTTGAGGTGATGTCACTACCACAATCCCATCAACGGGAATGGATTGGAATACTGTAAGCGGTACATCTCCAGTGCCTGGAGGCATATCGATAAACATAAAATCGATATCCTTCCAAATTACATCGCTCCAAAACTGCTTAACTGCGCCAGCTATTAATGGACCTCGCCATACAACCGGATCGGTATCATCTTCTAACAGTAGGTTGATAGATATAATGTCAATTCCGGTTTCAGTTTTAACTGGTATTATTCCTAATTCCGTTCCTTTGGCTTTTTCCTTAATTCCGAAGGACTTAGGAATAGAAGGTCCAGTAATATCCGCATCAAGAATAGCAACCTTATAACCCATTCTATTCATTGTTACAGCCAGCATGGAGGTAACAAGTGACTTGCCCACTCCACCCTTGCCACTCATTACAGCAATAACATTTTTAACGCTGCTTAGTTCATTTAGTTTCTCTAAGAAATCTCTTCCTTCTTCTTTTCTTTCCGCACAGTCTTTAGAACAACTGCTACACATTTGATTGCAATTTTCACTCATAATTCTAGCTCCTTTTGCTTATATAGTTATTTCACTACCAGCTGAAAGGTAATCAATGTTTTCACCCATAATCTCTTTCAGCTGGTTAAAGGGTTCCAGTCCAGTACAGTGACAAGTATAATATTGGGCTTTTGTATTCACAAGATATTTGCCAATCTTTTCTATACCATGAAGACTTTCATTTCCACCTGAACTACCAGATAGATGAAATCCGCCTATTACATAATTTGGCATCCTCCCTTTTAAAGTGTTAAATTGTTCGACTATATTAATTATTCCGTTATGCGCACAGCCCGTTACTAAAAGGGTTTTATCGTCCTCTTCTATAATAAGATTTTGCTCATGGGAAAAACTATCTGCTAGCATCTTACCCTCCTTTTCCATAAGCAAACCTTTATTTGAAATTGGAGGAGGTTCTTTTTGATGAATGTTAGAAAAAACTTCAAGTCCTTTATCAATATAGAATTGGTCTGATGTAAAAACGATTTGACTATTTTCTTTTAGCTTTCCATCAATGCCAACATACTCGAATGAATTATCTAAACGCTGTGCATAATATTTCCCAAAAGCAAGAGGATGTAAATATACTTTAGCTTTTTTATTTATATTTAAAAATGCTTCCAATCCACCGCCATGGTCATAATGGCCATGGGAAATTATTAGATAATCGATATCACCAATATTTATATTTAACTTTTCTGCATTTTTTAAATAGAGATCACTAGCCCCAACATCAAATAAGATCTTTTTGTCCTTTGTTTCAATATAAAGACTAAGGCCATGCTCACTGCCAAAGTCTTTCGAAATGGATGTATTCTCTACTAATACTTTAATAATCATGACCTTAGTCCTCCATCTTCCTCAAAAAGCAATTCCATCACGCTATTATAAACCTCTTTTACCGCTTGGCCTGAAGCGCAATCTATATCTGC
>JAAYHT010000230.1 GCA_012735285.1 Clostridiales bacterium
CTTCCTCATCAGTCAATGTCCTATCGGAAGCGCGATATGTCAAGCTAAAAGCTACGCTTTTCTTTCCTTCTGGCACTTGTTTCCCGCGATATACATCAAATAATTCAACGGATTCGAGTATATCAGAGCCGTTATTTTTAATTATTGATTCTATCTCTCCTACGTTAATTTCTTCATCCACCAATAATGCTATATCTCTTGAAGTTGAAGGATACTTAGGTAATGGCCTATAGTATTTTTCTGTATCAGCAAGGCTCACAATTAGATCAAAATTTAATTCACAACAATATGCTCTAACATCTATATCATACTTCTCTAACACATCAGGATGCAACTCTCCTATTACTCCAAGTTTCCGCTTATTAGAGGATATTATAGCACATCTGCCGGGATGGTAGGTATCAATTGTCTCATCCGGAATATATTCAACTTCTTTAATTCCTAGCTTAGTAAACAGCTCTTGAACTATGCCTTTGATTGTAAAAAAGTCCTCGTCTGGTCCATAACAGGCAATGCATAAGTTTTCCCGTTCAATAGGCAGCCCGTCGTCCTTTGTAATATTTAGGAATATATTGCCAATCTCAAAGGCCTTTACAAGCTGAATGTTCCTTGAGTAGTTAATTGCTAAAACTCCAAGCATATTGGGAGTTAATATAGTTCTCATTATACTGTTTTCTTCACCCAAAGGATTAATCAATCGAACAAACTCTCTGTCTTCATTTGAAGCTTTTACTTTATCCAATCCTTTAGGATCCATAAATGAGTAGGTTTGGACCTCATTTACACCCATTCCAACAAGGGCTTCTTTGGTTAAATCTCTCAATATTTGATAGTTTGTTTTTTTAGCTTCCTTATTGCCCTTAGGTATAGTCAGGGGGAGTTTATCGTAACCGTAGATTCTAGCTACCTCTTCTATGAAATCCTCCTCTATCTGTAGATCCTGTCTTACAGTAGGAGGGGTTACTAATATATTGTTATCCTTCGTTTCCACTTCCATTTCTAAAGAGATAAATATATCTTCTATCTCTTCTTTTGTAAGATTAATTCCCAAAACCTTATTAACCCTATCTACTCTGACAAGAACCTGCTTCGGCTCTACTTGCTCAGGATATACATCAACCCGGCCTTCAGTTACTGTCCCGATGCCCAGCATTTCAATTAACCTGCAGACCCTGTCCGCAGCCTCTGCGGCTAAATTGGGATCTATTCCTTTTTCAAACCTGGAAGAAGCTTCAGTGCGCAAGCCTAATTTTTTAGAGGTTTTACGAATACTGTCTCCATTAAAGTTCGCAGATTCAACGACGATGGTAGTAGTATCATTTTGTATTTCAGAATTAAGTCCGCCCATTACTCCTGCAATTGCGATACCTCTTTCTTTGTCATTAATAAGGAGAGTATCCTTTGATAGTTTACGCTCTACCCCATCAAGGGTTGTAAATAGCTCACCTTCTTTAGCTGTGTCTACTATAATTTCATTTCCTTTGATATTGCGTATATCGAATGCATGTATAGGTTGTCCGTATTCGAGCATAACATAGTTTGTTATGTCTACTATATTGTTAATAGGTCTCATGCCTGCATACATCAATCGTTTCTGCAGCCACCAGGGAGATTGACCAATCTTAACATCTGTAACTACTCTTGCTACATAGCGTCTACAAAGATCAGGTTTTTTTATACTAACTTTGATATAATCACTAGCTTTTCCTTTTTCATTCTTGCATTCAGTTTCGGGATAGCGTAAGCTGCCTTTGAAAGTGGCTGCAACTTCCCTTGCCATACCTAACATAGACAGGCAATCTGGACGATTGGGTGTAATTTCAAATTCAATTACTTCGCCGGCAAGCTCCAATGCCTCTACAATATCTTTGCCAAGGGGATACTCTTTGTCTAAGATCCATATCCCATCTTTATGTTCAACAGGAATATTTTTATCATCATAACCGAGCTCTTTAGCAGAGCAGAGCATTCCATATGATGTAACACCCCTTAATTTGCCCTTCTTAATTGTCGTCCCATCGGGCAATTTCCCGCCGTGAAGTATTACAGGTACATAGGCTCCCTCAAAGACATTCGGTGCTCCTGTTACTATCTGCACCTTTTCTTCCTGGCCTATGTCTACTATACAAATTAAGAGTTTATCTGCATCCGGGTGTTTTTCAACTTTTTCTATTCTACCAACAACAACCTTTTCAATTCCTTTGCCGTAATGAGTTATGGCCTCTATATTTGAACCGGACATAATCATTTTTTCACTGAAATTGTCCAGGTCTGTATTTACATCAGTATACTCTTTTAACCAATCTGTATATACTAACAACTCTGTACCCTCCTATTTAAACTGCTCAATAAAACGCATGTCATTTTCAAAAAACAGACGAATATCTTCTACACCGTATTTAAGCATAGCAATTCTTTCTACGCCCATACCAAAGGCAAAACCGGTATAGCGTTCTGTATCAATACCACCTACTGCTAAGACATTAGGATGTACCATTCCGCATCCGAGGATTTCAATCCAACCGCTGCCTTTACATACACGACATCCTTTTCCTGCACATTTAAAACAGGATACGTCCATTTCTGCACTTGGTTCGGTGAATGGGAAAAAGTGCGGACGGAATTTTGTTTTTACATCGCTTCCGAACAGCTGCTTAGCAAAGGAATCAAGCGTTCCTTTCAAATCCGCCATCGAAACCCCTTCATCTACCAATAATCCTTCTACCTGATGAAACATAGGAGAATGGGTTGCATCAGGAGTGTCACATCTAAAACACCTGCCCGGTGAAATTATTTTAATAGGTGGAGTTTCTTTTAGTAATGTTCTTGCCTGAACAGGTGAAGTTTGAGTTCTAAGAAGTATTTCGTCGCTGATATAAAATGTATCTGTTAAATCTCTTGATGGGTGGTTAGGCGCTGCATTCAATGCATCAAAGTTGAAAAATACGGTTTCGACTTCAGGGCCTTCAGCTATTGAATACCCCATACTCATAAATACTCTTGAAATTTCTTCAATTGTGATTGTTATAGGGTGTTTTGTACCAAGAGATATTTTTTTACCTGGCTCTGTAACATCGATGCGTTCTAATTTCAATTTTAAGTTCTTTTCAATTTTTTTTAGTTCATCAAACTTCTTTTCTAACAGCTCTTCTATTTCTTTTCTTACAGAATTCGCTGATTGGCCTAATACTTTCCTATCTTCAGGACTAAGTTTTCCCATAGAACGAAGTATCTCAGTCAGCTGGCCTTTTTTTCCCAAGTACTTTATCCTGATAGATTCAGTCTCGCTAATGGTTTTTGAATTTTCTAATTGTGTTTTCGCTTCCTGCAAAATTTCGGACAACCGTGCTTGCATAGTTTGCATATTATATCGTTCCTCCGTCTTTCAAATAATTTTGTCGTACTGATTCATAAATTATAATAGCTGATGCTACGGCAGCATTTAAAGATTCAACCTCATTGTTCATCGGAATTTTTACCATAGCATCAGAAAATCTCAAAAATTCATCGCTTATACCGCTGCCTTCATTGCCGATCACTAGTGCTATGTTGTTTGTTAGGTTTCTTTCGAAATAGTATTGTCGGCAGTAAGGTGTGGTAGCAAGGATCAACTTGCCATTTTCCTTTAATAAATTAATTGCTTCTTTAGCTGTATCAACAAAAAGTAGCGGTAGCCTGAATATTGAACCAGCTGCAGCTCTAACTACCTTCATGCTATATACATCAACTGTACCTTTCAATATTATAGCACCATGGTAACCTGCTGCATCTGCAGTTCTTAGTATAGTACCTAGGTTACCTGGATCCTGTAGCCTATCAAGTACAATCAAATTACTATTATTAATAAAAAAATTATCACAATTCCATATTTTTTTCTTTACTACAGATAATATACCTTGAGGAGTCATTGTATCTGAAACCTTTTCAAAAACATTTTTTGAAACAATATAAATGTCAACTTCATTTTTCTTTAATTGATCAATTAACTTCTTGACATCTTCATTACCATCATCAAATAATGGCTCCCTAAGTAATACTATTTCAAGTTTGCTATCAGTTTTTAATGCTTCAGTTGTTAAATTGAAGCCTTCGATTAGATAACAACCTTCCCGCTCTCTGTCTTTTTTTCTTTTTAATCTGTTAACCCTTTTTATAACTGGGTTTGCAGGAGACGTAATTCGTTTTACTTTACACACCTGCCTTCAATTGGATATTTGCAAAAACAAAAGCCGGCATCTCTCCCGGCTTCCCTTTTTTATTTAATCTAGAAATTTCTGTTCTTACTTTTTAGGAAGGAGGGGATTGTGAAATCAGTGTTGTATTTTCCATCAAACTCACTATTTTCATTATCCACAGGTCCCGCTTCTAAATTCCCTTCCTCAGTTTCTTCTTTGACTTCCTCAGGCTTTTCAGAGCTTTTAGTACCTTTGGGTAAAATGAGTTTACTGTCTTCATCTGGGTCTTCAAATCCCGTTGCTATAACTGTTATTACAATTTCATCCTGAAGTTCTTCCTTTATAGATGCTCCGAATATTACAATAGCATCTTTATCTGCAGCCTTTTCTATCTGATCAGCTGCCTCGTTGACTTCGAGCATTCCGAGGTCATAACCCCCCATAATATTCAATAAAATTGCTTTTGCACCATTGATACTGGTCTCAAGCAATGGGCTCTCAATCGCATGTTTAACTGCTTGCTGAACCCTATTTTCACCTTTGCCTCTACCTACACCCATATGGGCAAGTCCTCTATCGCTCATTACGGTCTTGACATCAGCAAAGTCCAGATTTATAAGTCCTGCCTCTGCTATTAAATCAGAAATCCCTTGAACTCCTTGTTTAAGTACTTCATCCGCCATCAAAAAGGCTTCTAACATAGTAGTATCCTTTTCTGCAATTTGCAATAATCTATCATTAGGAACCACTACCAAAGAGTCAACATATTTTTTAAGAAACTTAATACCCAGTTCGGCATGTTCCCTTCTCTTTTTCCCCTCAAAAGTAAAAGGCTTTGTTACCACACCAACAGTAAGAATACCAGCATCCTTTGCAACTTTAGCAATAACAGGTGCTGCTCCTGTTCCGGTACCTCCGCCCATACCTGCTGTAATAAATACCATATCTGAACCAGCTACGAATTTAGCTAGGTCATCAATATTTTCTTCTGCTGCTTTCTGACCAATCTCAGGATTTGCTCCAGCTCCTAACCCTTTTGTTAACTTTTCACCTATTTGTATCTTTGTTTCAGCCTTTGAGCCGGCTAAAGCCTGCTTGTCCGTATTAACAGCAATAAAACTAACCCCTTTTAAACCTGCATCTATCATTCGATTAACTGCGTTACTTCCTCCGCCGCCAATTCCAATTACCTTGATCTGTGCATTTCTTTCTTCATTGACTTCAAATTGGAGCATAGCCCGATTACCTCCTGAAGAGTTATATTACACTAATTATAGCATACATCCACAACCAATGCATCAATTTATTGTAGATATCTTATTCTTTTTTAATAAAGTATTTATCAAGGATAAGCCTTCTTATCATTGCTAAGTTCTGGAACAATCTTCCTCCAAATACAAATATTGTGGCGTAGTAAAGTGGAATGCCCAATCTATCGCCTAGATAAACTAAAAGTGCAGCTAGGATTGCATTTGTAAAAAATCCGCTAAGAAAAATCGCATTGTTATATTTTCCTTCCATGTAAGACCTTGTTGCACCTAGCAGAGAATCTATTGCAGCTAGTAATGCCATCGTAATATAAAAAGAGTACTCTGATGGATATGTGATATTCAGCGAAAATCCTAATATCACCCCTACTACCAGCCCAACAATCATTGCTACTATCAATTTTCTTCACCTTCCTTTGCACTATCCGCAGTGACCCGGCTCATATAAATAAAATTTCGATTCTCTGTGTACTCAGGTATAACAATATTATCTTTAATGGTTACTTTAAACACAAGCCCATATTCCTTAAGCAGAGTACCGTAGCCCCCTGGGCCTATCAAAGTTGAAGCCATTCGCGATCCATCTCCGATAGCCCTGATAATAAATGGTCTGGCATAAAATTGATCATTTATTCTTACTGTATAGCCTGAACAAGATATTGATGTTTGGTCAATTATTCTCTGCCCATTCACAGAGATCATTTCAGCACCTGCGGCTCTTAATTCATTTATAATCAGGAGAAGGTCTGAATCATGCACTAAAATATCGTTAGGATCTTCCCCAAACTCTAGATCACGTGTCCCATCATCTATAAGAATCTCTACTCCAGGTCCTTCTGCCGCTACAAAACCTGAAGCGAAACTGTATAATGCTATATCAGCAAATAACTGTTTTTCTAATTCCTTGCTTAAATCCTCTTTCTCCTCTTGTAGCCTAATATATTCATTCAGTTTATTCTCAGTTTCCTCAACAAGTGCCTTTAAGTTTTCCATATCTTTTTTTTCACCTTCTATGGATATCCTATAATCTTCCAGCACTTTTGGGGAAACGTACAGGCGTTGACCGTTAGACACCTTTGTAAGGACTACCAATGATAAGCCTAGGAAGAAGCAAAATATAAAGATTATGACTTTTCTAGATTTCATCTAATCACCTTCTATTCTTCTTCGGCCGTATTATATATTGGTTTTGCATAGCGGAATTTTATAGCACCGCTGTATCTCGGAATTTCAATTTCTTCCTGTTTTACAATATCAACAACTAGTCCGAAATTTTTTCTCATAGTATCGACTATGCCGTATCTAATCGATAGGGTGGAACTTAAAGTGTCCGGATTACCTATAGCCTTTATTGTATATGGAGGTGCAGTCGGCACAGTATTTATATTAACATTATCTCCTGCTAGGCTTATTTCAGTTACAGAAATAATACGCTGTCCGTTAATAGAAATTGCCTCGGCTCCAGCCTCTTTCAATTTATTAACTAGTGATAAAAGCAGGTCATATCTCAACATAATTATACTGTACCCATCACCGGGGTTGTCCTCTGTAGGAGGGGGATCATCCACAGTAACAATTATTCCTGGCCCCTTAACATCCACTACTCCAGAGCTCATCTTGTATTTTTCAAGATCTCTGGTGGCTTCTTGTAATAATGCGTCATCACTTAAATTCTTTAGTTCTATTTCCTTTAGTCTTGCTTCTAACTCTAAGTATTCCTGCATAATGGCCTCTTTTTCAGCACGGAGTTTTTTTAGCTCCAGTTCAAGGCCCTGAGCTTTTGCAACAGGAATAAGCCCACCGATATCAGAACTATCAGTGGTTGATATTTGAATTGATATAATTAAACCAATAAGTACGGCAATGACTGTAATAACAATAATCCCACTTTTATTTTTCATTAATCAATCTCCAGTAAATTATTCTACCAAAGGGTTGAATGAAAAATATCCATCCGTTCCTACTTTGATAACCCCTCTTTCAATCCCCTGACTATATAAATCATATAACACTTCTTCAAGGTAGTCCATGTTTTCTATAATGCTTTCGGGAGTACCCTGACATGTTAAATTGTCGTAAATATATGCTTTTATTATTACAGGTGATACTTCGATCTTTTTGAAATAGATATCATGATTACCCATCTGTTTTAACAGTTTTAAAGAATCGGTAAGGATGGCATTTTCCTCTACTTTTAAAGGTGTTCCTGGTTCTATATTTGTCAGTGTCATGCCAACTAACAAAGGTAAGGCTGGTTCAGCATCTGTTTTTCTGAGAACCATCCCATCAAGGTCGATTAAAATATAACTGTTTCCGTAAGTAACTGCCGCTTCTTCCTTTCGTTCTTCAACCGTTAAAACAATTTGATCTGGCAATTTCCTAGATACCTTTGCACTTTTAATATATGGGTCTTTTAAAAGCTTGTCTCTAAGTTCCGAAGTCGATAGCCTGAATATATTTTCACCTGTCTTTGCATTTGCAATACTGATAATTTGCTCCTTTGTATAGTGGTTATTATTCTCTACAACAAGCTTTGTTACGTCAAATATGCTTGAAGTTAAAAATTGGTAACCCGCTATAACAAGCAAAACCAATATAAAAAACTTAAGAAGGTAGCGCTTTTTTCTACGTTTCTTTTTCTTTCTTAATGGTTCAGTTTTCATGGTTCTTCCTGCGTTCTATATTCTCTTAATATTTGCTCCTAACTTACTTAAAGCCAATTCAAATTTATCATATCCCCTATCTATATGGCAAATGTTTTCTACAATTGTGGTACCTTCTGCTGCTAAGCCAGCAATAACAAGGGATGCACCACCTCGCAAATCCATTGCCTTAACATGTGCCCCTTTTAACTTTTCAACACCTTTTACAATTGCAGTATTACCTTCTATCTGAATATCGGCTCCCATTTTTATTAACTCTTTTACGTGTTTAAAACGGTTTTCAAAAATATTCTCAGTTATTAATGTATACCCATCAGCACATGTCATTAAAGCCATAAATTGAGATTGCATATCAGTTGGAAAACCTGGATAAGGTGAGGTCTCAATTGGCTTTACTGCCTTTAACTTATCAGGAGCCTTTAAGTACACCATATCTTTTTCTACAATAATCTGGCAACCTGCTTCACGTAATTTATTGATAACAAAACTCATATGAGCAGGAATTGCGTTTCTTAACTGTATACTTCCCCCTGTTGCTGCCGCAGCAGCAAGGAATGTCCCTCCTTCAATCCTGTCCGGTATTACCTTGTATATGGTATCTCTTAACTCCCTTTTGCCTTTAATAACAATTTCATCTGAGCCGGCACCGTATACTTCGGCACCGCAACTGTTTAAGTAGTTTTGAAGATCAACTATCTCCGGTTCCTTAGCAGGGTTATATATTGTAGTTTCGCCCTCAGCCATGATAGCCGCCATCATTGCATTTTCTGTGGCACCTACACTAGGAAAAGGAAGGTGGATATCAGTTCCTATCAGCCGATCAACACTACAATCTAAAAGACCGTCTTTTTCCTTAATTTCAACTCCTAGAAGACGAAGGGCATATAAATGTATATCAATAGGTCTTTCTCCTATCGCACATCCTCCAGGATAGCTTAAACTTACTTTACCACAACGAGCTAGGGTAGGCCCCATTAAGAAAACAGAAGACCTGATTTCCTTCATATGCTTTTGAGGAATTACATAATCATCCAATGTTGAAGAATCGACAATAATGCTGCCATTTTCCCAGGTGACTTTACAACCCATTTCTTTTAATATGGCTACCATCGTTCGATCATCAGAAAGATCTGGACAATTCTCTATAACACTAGTGGATCCAGTTAAAATAGTAGCAGCTAAAATCGGAAGTACTGCATTTTTAGCACCCTTTAATTGATGTTCGCCTTCTAACGATTTATTGCCTATTATGTGATATCTTTCCAACCATTGACACCTCCGCCAAGGGATTTCTTCCCCCTCTATAAAGTCATATTATGCTCCCCTGGCAGAAAACGTGCTTCATATCCCCAGATGGTCATATATTACATCAACCCCATCAATCTTACCAATCGATGAGCTGGCATCAGCCATTCTATTTAAGGCCTCCCTATTATTCATTAGACGCAATATAGTCGCTTCAAGTTTCTCCGAAGTAAGGTCTTTTTCTTCGATTAAAACAGCAGCTCCCTTATCAGCAACCACCTTGGCGTTATAATACTGGTGGTTTCCTGTAACATTAGGTGAAGGTATTAGAATCGAAGGTCGCCCAGATGCAGTTATTTCCGAAACCGTTAAAGCTCCTGCCCTGCTGATAATCAAATCCGATGCAAAATAATATTCATGAATGTTATCTAAATATGGGAATATATAAATCTTGCTATTTAGCTGGATATTTCTTTTAGTTAAATTATCAACTATTTCTTTGTAGTAATAATTGCCTGTTACAAAATAAAGTTTGAAATTAGGGAGCTTGTTCAAAGACACTATAAGCTCCTGCATCACACTGTTTAGTTTTTTTGCCCCCAGACTGCCGCCGAAGCACAGGACAACAAAATCCTTAGGGCTTATACCTAACTGCTTCCTGAAATCCTTAACCCCTGCTATTAGGAAACTTCTTCGAATTGGATTGCCAGTATAAACAACTTTCGAAGGTTCTTTAAAATATTTTTGCGTTTCTTTAAAGCTTATAAAAACTTTTTCTACATACTTTTCTAAAAACTTGTTGGTTACGCCGGGAATTGCATTTTGCTCATGTATGAATGCTCTTACTCCGCGCTTATGAGCCGCCCTGATTACAGGAGCACATACATAACCACCGGTACCGATAACAATATCAGGCTTGAATTCTTCAATAATTTTCCTCGCCTCAATACTTCCTTTAATAAAGTCCCTTATGGTAAATACATTCTTATGTAGCTTTTTCCTATTGAACCCACTTGCTGTGATAAAACGAATATCATAA
This sequence comes from Clostridiales bacterium, assembly GCA_012735285.1. Classification (GTDB taxonomy): domain Bacteria; phylum Bacillota; class Clostridia; order Peptostreptococcales; family Anaerovoracaceae; genus JAAYHT01. The sequence goes on from JAAYHT010000230.1 coordinate 10,391, forward strand.
CCGTGTTTAGGAACAATATCTTTTTCCATTCCCCTTTATGTTCCTACAAACAGAATTTCAGCAGTCCGAAGTTTTCTTTTGATCTTGTCAGCTATTGCAATTGCCGGATAAATATGTCCTCCGGTTCCTCCTCCTGATATTATAACTCTCATGTATATCTCCTGTTTACATAATATTTATTTATGTTAAGTAGCTGAATGTCGCGAAATATTCAATAGGATACCGAACGAGCCCATAAATAGCATTAAGGCATTTCCACCATAACTTATAAATGGTAGTGTTATACCCGTGGGCGGCATCGATGACGTAACAACAGCTATATTAAGTATTACCTGAACGGCAAGCATTATAGTTATTCCTGAAGCTATCAGAGTTCCGAACATATCAGGTGCATTAAGTGCTATGTGACACCCTCTCCAAATCAATACAATATAGCAGATTATTAAAACTAAACATCCTATAAATCCTAGTTCTTCTCCTATTATTGAAAAAATAAAGTCGTTTTGTGGTTCAGGAAGATAAAGGGTTTTTTGTATACTCTTACCTAGGCCTACCCCAAATAATCCACCTGATCCCAGGGCCAGCAATGATTGAATAACCTGCCAACCAGTGTCTAATGGATCCTCAAAGGGATCTATGAAACTTGTTATTCTCTTCATCCAATAGCCATCTTCGTCAGTAAAGACCAAAGCTGTTATTCCCATTCCTCCCAAAAATCCTATGTCTATCAAATAAAAAATATTTAAGCCGGCAACAAACATCATCCCAAAAATAATTGCGCAAATCGTAATGGCGGTTGAAAGATTGGGTTGCTTGATTATCAAGATAAAATAGACACCGCATAACAATAATAGTGGCAATACCCCTCTAAAAAATGAACGTATCCTCTTAGGATCTTTGGAAAGAAACCAAGCTACAAAAAGTATTGCACATATCTTTGCTACCTCCCCCGGCATCAGAGTAAAACTACCGACGCCTATCCATCTTGTTGCGTTATTCCTGGTAACGCCTAAAGGCGTAAATAGCATGAGTAATAAAACTATACTTATCAGCAACAAAAATGGCGCAAGCCTATTATATACATGATAATCCAATAATGAAGCTACAAGCATAACAAAGCCGCCAAGTATAGCCCATTTAATATTATCCTTCAAATAAGCATATGGGTCTCCAGTCTCGCTAATAGAACTGTAATAGCTTGCACTAAAGACCATTATTACACCAAATACAACCAATCCGAGAACTAGAATAACTAATAGGAAGTCTCCTGACTTCATGCGGGTTTTCTTTTTCCTAGCCATCCAAATCTCCAACAATCATTATTTTTCTAAATTTTTAACGCAGCTTTTAAAATGTTCACCTCTCTGCTCAAAGTCAGTGTACATATCCCAGCTTGCACAGGCAGGTGAAAGAAGCACAGTATCACCGGGCTCAGCAACCCTTATGCTTTCTCTCACGCACTCTTCCATATTTTTGGCTACTATAATATTAGTGAACCCTTTCTTTTCGGCAGTATCTTTAATTTTCATTGCAGTCTTACCTAACAATATTAGAGCTCTGCCTTTTTGAATAAATGCATCAATCAGCTCATCGAAGGAAGACCCTTTATCAAATCCTCCTGCAATCAAAACAATTTTGTCTTCGATAGCTTCTATGGCCTTGATTGAAGCGTCAGGATTTGTTCCTTTAGAGTCATTAACAAATCTTACTCCATTTATCTCTCCACATAGCTCAAGTCTATGTTCTACTCCTTTGAAACTCATTAGAGTTTTTCTAATTATTTCCGGTGAAATTCCAGCAAAAAAAGCTATTGCAGTGGCAGCCAAGGCATTTTCCAAGTTGTGATCTCCGGGAATAGTTATACAATCCACTTTACAGATATCATGAGCTTTACCCCTCATGTCTTTTACAACTATAGTGCCGTCTTTTACAAGGACACCAAAATCTAGAGCTTTTGTTCTGCTGAAAGGTACTAATTTGGCTTTGCAACCATCCTTTAACTTGTAGCTCTCTTTATCATCAAAGTTGATTACACAGTAATCATCCTCATCTTGATTCTGATATATTAAAGACTTGGCTTTAGCATAATTCTCTAAAGTTTGATGACGGTCCATGTGATCAGGCGTTATATTCAAAATCGCAGATATATGGGGGTGGAAAGTCTTGGTGGTCTCAAGCTGGAAGCTGCTGATCTCTGTGATCATCCAGGTGTCGGGAGTGGATGAAATAGCTTTTTTTGTGACAGCAACACCAACATTGCCAACCACTTCCGTTTTTCTTCCAGCTGCTTTAAATATTTCTCCAGTTAGAATTGTAGTAGTAGTCTTACCGTTGGTTCCGGTAATTGCAACATACTTGCCCTTTCCAATTCTCCAGGCAAGTTCCACC
>JAAYHT010000231.1 GCA_012735285.1 Clostridiales bacterium
CAAAATGGAAACGAAAAAATGGGCTACTACCACCGTTTATTAATCAAATCAGAAAATTTCTTTATCAAATTAAAAAAGGTGTTGGAGTTTTTAATGTTCCAGCACCTTTTTTGTCTACAGTCTGAGCCTCTGCAAAATGCAGAGGCTTTTTATGTATCTTTATTTGTCAAACGCCATATAAGCTAAAAGCTTGGCCTTTTTATACTTTTGTTCATTCTCATACTCTTCCTTTGTCACTAATTGAATTGCATCATACGGACATACCCTTACGCAGGCCGGTTCCAGACCAAATCGTACTCTATCGATGCAACCGTCACACTTAACCATCTTGCCTTCTTTATCGTAACAGGGTGCGGCAAAAGGACAGGCCATTGCGCAGCTGTGACATCCAATACAGTTACTATTATCATAAACAGTAAAGCCTGTTTCTATATCCTTTTTCAAACAGCCCGTTGGACAGCTATTTATACAAGGAGCGTCCTCACAGTGCATACATGCCATCGTCAAGTAAGAAAAAGGCGAATCATTATCGCATCCCTGCTCAACTGTAAAGCAAACTCTGAATGGCGTATCCCCTTCATCGAGCTGTATATCTTTTTGATCCATGCATGCAATTGCACATGAACTGCAACCGATACATCTTGTTGTATCTAATATAAATATTTTGCTCATAATTACACCTCCGCCTTTTCGATACGGCAACGGATTTGCTTAAATCCTGGAAAGCCGGAATATGGATCTAGATGATCCCGAGGTATAATCTCATTTATATTGGCCTCTTTATATCCGTGGTATATGTTGACTTCACCAGGAGCAGATATAGCACTAATATTGGCCTTAACCTTGATCCTGCCTATACGTGTAACAATATATATGTCATCACCTTGAACAATACCGAGATGCTCAGCATCTTTTGGGTTTATGTCCGCTGCTGGCTCGGGTCTTAGGCTACGGAGCCAAGGTACGTCATGTAAGCGCGAATGAACGGCATTAGTAATACGTCCGCCGGTTATAAGGGCCATGTCGAGGTCTTCCGTTTCAGGACAGTCAAAGCCATCTTCGAAAACAGGAAGGGGATTCATACCATGAGAATCTTTATACTTAGCGATTGCTTCGCTATAGAATTCTATCTTACCGCTAGGTGTGTTTATGGGACCCTTTAAATAATCTGGTGGACTCTCCACTGGGATCTTAATGAGAGTACCAACTGCCTTTACTTCATCAAGGTCTACCTCTAGATCTTTGTAAATATATTTGACACAGGCGTCATATCCGGAACACAATAGTTCATCATCTATATTTAATGCTTGTGCTACCCAAGTTATTATTTCAACATCGTCAAGGCTTTCATAAAGCGGTTCAATTGCTGGTGTTGTGTAAACTATATAACCTGGGTTGTAGCATTTTACCTCACTACGCTCAAAAGACGTACAAGCTGGTAAGACAATGTCTGCGTGTTTACAAAAGTCTGTCCAAAAGATATCTGTCGCAACAACAAATTCCATGTCCTTTGCCATCTCGAGTAGCAAAGATGATTGAGGATACATTCTGTTGTTAACTCCATGAGCGTATATTGCCTTAATAGGATATGGGTCCTTAGTTTGCCAGTGACGCAATAGATCCATTCCTTGAGCTTCGTCAACCATTTCAGACCAAATAGGAAATCTATCAGACCCTATTTTAGGCCTAGCATTTTTGGGAAACCGTTCTTGCCTAAATTCCTCCTCAAGGGTTTTGAACCCCGCTAACATATCGACAAAGGTCTCAAATGTAGGTAGGAATGTGCCAGGCTTGGCAACATTACCAGTAAGGGCATTCAGGCAAATAACCGCTCTGTGAGTTGTTATTCCATTTGAATGATGACATAAGCCGTTACTTGGTATGACAACAGCCTTCTTCGCCGTTCCGATAAGCCTTGCCAGCTCCATAATATCCTTAGCAGGTACGCCTGTTATACGCTCTGCCTCATCAAGGCTGTATGTCATCAACATATCTTTGTATTCTTTAAAACCATGGGTATAGGATTCGATAAAATCCATATCAGCCCAGCCCTTTTCAACTATGAGCCGTGCTACAGTATTAGCTAAGTATCCATCGGTGCCCACGCGGGGACGAATGTACAAATCTGCACATTGAACTGCAGTAGGTGTACGGCGGGGATCTATAATTACAACCTTGCCCCCCTGTTCCTTATACTTATAGTAATTGCGACCCATTGGATAGGCGCTGACAAGGGGATTGCAACTCCAACCAACGAGAACATCAGGCATGTTAGCTATATCCGGTCGCATCTCGACACCATATGTTAGTTTCCAGCTCATTACCTCTGCACGATGGCAGGTGCTCGATTCTGTAATATAGTTAGGACTTCCAAAGGAATAAGCGAGACGTTCTAACCAGGGACGATACCACTTTGGATAACCTGTCATAAAAACAACAGACTCTGCACCGTATTTTGCCTTTGTTTTATTCAATCCTTCGCTTATGGCTTTAATAGCTTGATCCCATGAGATCGGTTCATATTCCCCATCTCCACGGTTACCCACTCTGCGCATAGGTGTACGTATACGATCCTCACGATATATGTACTGGCGATTGGCAGCTCCTTTTGTGCATAAAGCCCCGTTATTTGTAGGAAAGCCGTCAGTCCCCTCTACCTTTATGACAACTCCATCTTTGACATAAGCATCCACTCCACACTGAGGTCCAGGTGTGCAGATATCACATATGGTGCGCTTGATTTCGATGCCGGTCTCTTCAGATGGAATTTTTGCTCTCAGCATTCTATCTAGTGTATTCATTTTTTATATCTCGCCTCCTATGAGCTTAATAAATTCCCAGCTCAAACCTTGGTTTGCTAATAGGCCCTGCTGTGCTATGGATAGCTTCCGTTCTCCCCCTATTAGAAGCTTTGTCAGATGATTTTTTAAAATGCCACTAATCTTGTAATTCCCAAAGATATTGATACTATTAATCCTATCTCCCTCTAGCACTGCCTCAATTATTAGACCTTCCTTTTTAAATGTATGGCGTTCGCCAGGAAGTGTTGGATCCCCAAGTCCAATGAAGTCCATACCCATAAAATGTGTTATATTGTGAAGTATATTTCCGTAATATACAGTTGTTTTCCCAGCCATATTCCTGCCTGCACAGGATCCCTGCGCCGCAGCATTTGCCCACAATCCTATAATTTGTGTCTTGCCTGTCTGAAGGTTTATTCCCTCACAGCAATCTCCAGCAGCATATATGCCAGGGCAAGTAGTTTGCATATGCATATCTACAACAATTCCTCGATTTACTTTCACAGGGCTATCTTCGACAACTTTTGTATTAGCCACAAGCTCCACATTAGCACTAGTGCCAATACAAAGGCAAACTATATCGGACTCTAAGAGATTTCCGTCTCCAAGAACAACCCCTTCTTTAGTTATAGTTGAAACTTGTGCTCCGAATAAAAACTTTATCCCCTGCTTCTCCAGCCTTTGTTGAATTACCTTAGCAACACTTTCATATGCAGCTAAGGGGAACAGATAGGATGCTGCATCTACAATGGTGGTCTCTATTCCATTCTCATGTAGTAATTCAGCAACTTTTATACCAACCATTGAGCCACCTACAACAGTTGCCCGCTTAATACCACCCTCTTCTACTTTTGTTCGCAGTCTTTGTGCATCTGCCAATGTGCGCATTAGGAAATAGTCTCCCCCTCCTTTACGGAAAGAGGGGGGAACAATTGCTCTTGCCCCCGTCGCAATTAAGATAGAATCAAAGCTATGCTTACTACCATCTTGTAGTGTAATAGCTTTGCTTGTAGCATCCACCCAATCAACTTGAACATTATTATGAATATCTAATGACCACTGTTCCTGTATTTCTTCTAGAGTACCAAATGGAAAAACTCCATCTAGTTCCAGCTTGTTTGAAGCATAGTAGGTGCTGAGCATGGGATTGAACGGAGGTTGTCCAGTATCATTAAATACTGTTATTCGCCCCTCTGCGTCAAGTTGTCGAATGGATTTTGCCGCGTGAAAGCCTGCACATCCAAAGCCAATTATGGCGTATCTTTTCATAGTTCCTCCTATAACCAACTATCTAAGTTGATCCTCATTCTCCTTTATAAGCTATGTAACATAAATGAGCCGACGCATTATATATGATTCTTTATTTTTAATAAGCAACTACTATCTGCGAAAATCAAGTTAATCTACTCTGCAGATAGTAGCTGCTAATGTTAGGTTGCGGCGGCTCTGAGGAGAAGGCTAGATTGAGATTTAAAAATTTTTATCTATGTAATAGCTCCGCTACTTCTGCCATGTCAGCGCAATCTTCCACATTTGCTAATAGATCGAGAGTTTTCTCTAATCTTTCGCCAGACATACAAGCTGAAGCTTGTATACGGAAACGATCTTTAAATTGTTCTTCATTCATCATATTTCCTGGATGTCCCAGATGTTTTTCCATAGTTTCTGAGTATTCTCTGCCATCATTAGTTTTTATTGTAACGGTAATCACTGGATGACGGCCTTTTTGGAAGTTTTTAAAGGCTGATGGCATGAGTATCGGATCACTTGGTCCTGATTTAACCTTAGCCGCAATTGCCAGCAGTTCCTTATCTTTCAATCTTTCTTCACGTAACCATCTGGAGCTTGGAACTGGGTCAAGAATATAGCTTGCCAGCATAAATGGCATGCTGAATTGTGCCTGAGTCAGTGATGTGTATCCTTCTGGATAATATGCCATCCTTAGATATGTAGGAGGATCTATAATTATTTCTGCAATATCATCTTTCTTAATGTTGTTTTCTGTCATTATCTTGTCGGTAAGCTCTAATGGAGTCTGTATCCACATGTTAGCAGGCCAATGCTTCAACAGCGTTTCCATTATGAGCCATCTGCTACCAAGATCTTTGGTATACCAGCTGTTAACTGGCTCACTTGTCAAGTGGTTTTCAAATGCCCATGGATCATCTAAAGCATTCATATAATTGCTTATTCCAATTTCAGCATTAAAAGCACACATTACGCCTTCCATTGAGCGGAAACCATGTTCATAATGATAGGCGTCACTCATTGCAGACTGATGGAAACTCTGTGGAATTGGACAACTAGTAACACCAAAACCTATGGCCTGATTTATTTTATTAACATCCAGGCCCAAAAGCTTTGCAGCAGGGATAACTGCAGCAAATATCTGCCATGCTGTAAGTCCCCACCCTTTGTAATTGGGCCAATCTTCAGGAGGCTGCACAGCCATTGCTATGCGAGTATATGCTTCATAACCAGCCACAATAGCAGTTAAAAACTCTTTTCCTGATTTATTGTAGGCCTCTGCGCATGCTAAAGCTACGGGAACAATGCCTGCTGAAGGGTGGCCTGTCCAAGCACAATCTTCCCAATCAAGGGCATCAGCCAAAGTACTATTGCAGAATACTGCACCGGGTATGCTGGTTTTACTGCCATCAATCCATAGCGTTGCAACTCCCCCTTCGCCACCACAGCGCTTTCCAAGAGTAATGGCTTTTTCAACCAAAGGTATACCATTGGCAGCCAATGACACGCCAATAGTCTGCATAGCAATCATTTTGGCTCTTTCTGTTACCTCAGGGGGTATATCCTCGTATTTGAGATCATGGATAAACTTACAAAGTTGCTCTGTGTAATTTGTTTCTTTTCCGGTATCAAATAGGTGGAAAGACATAATTTATGCTCCTTTCTAATTAAATATTAACTTTTATTACTTCCGTACTATCGCATGAGACTTGGTAAGTATAGCGAGATTTGCGGTACGTAGCATATGAAAAATGTCATGGCTATTAATATAATGATGAACGGTACGATAGATTTTGCTACAAATCCGAAACTCTTCCCTGAAACTTGCATGGTAACGAATAGGTTTGTACCAAAAGGCGGTGAAATATAACCGATCTGAGAAGCCAAGATGGCCATAATACCAAAGTGTATAAGATCAACATTATACATATTTAGCAGAGGTACTACTATTGGAGCTAGGATTACAATGAGAGCAATAGTGTCAACAAAGCATCCAGCTATCATCAGCATTACCATTATTACCAAGACCAACATTGCCTGTGTACTTACTAGATTCGATATGACATCAACAGCCTTCGCAGGAATCTGCATAGTATTAATAAGATAGCTCAAAGCGGTTGCTGAACCTATAATAAGCAACAATGTAGCGGCTTGAATAATACCTCTGTAAAAATAGGTTGTCATATTATCAAATGTAAGAGTCTTATATATAAATTTTTCTATTAGCAATACATATACAGTGGAAATAGCTGCTGCCTCGGTTGGAGTGGCCCAGCCAGAATATATTGATCCAAGCACTATTACAGGAAATATCAGCGCAGGGATCGCTTCTACAAAGATGCGCACTGATTCCTTAGCTGTATAATGAATTTTGGTTCCATACTTTTTAATAGAACATGTAATAAATACATACAAACACCATGCTAGAGCTAGTAAAACCCCTGGAATAACACCTGCAATGAATTGCTTTCCAACTGAGGTTCCCATGGCTACGCAGAACATTACCATCGGTGCACTTGGCGGAATAAGTATTCCTAAAGAACCTCCCGAACAAACTGCTCCAACATTCATTAATTCCGGATATCCCTTCTCCTTTAGAGTTGGTATCATAAGGCTTCCTACTGCCACTACTGTAGCCATTGATGAACCACTAATTGCAGCAAAGAATGCGCATGTGGCAATGGTGGCTATGACAGGTCCTCCAGGCAATCTCCCAAATACTACGCTCATACAGTTGACAAGGTGCTCTGATGTCTTACCCCTTGATGCTACTGTTCCTGCAACAATAAAGAAGGGAACTGCTAGAAGAGTTGTCGAATCCAGTCCTGCAAAAACTTGCTGTGAAATAATAAGTAGGCTCACATTACTATAAAGAAATACGCCACTGGTAGCACATATTAAGACTACTGCAAAAATTGGTACTCCTAAAAACAATAGTAGAAAAAAGAGAACAACTATGGTCATGCTTCCCCACCACCTTCCTCGGTTGCAATTACATTTGCTCCACCCACTTTATAATCTCTAATTTTCTTCACATTAAATATAAGGTTAATTATTGACCGTACAGACATACCAAA
>JAAYHT010000027.1 GCA_012735285.1 Clostridiales bacterium
ATAAGAAGACATGGTGTCATCAAGCAGGGCCATTTCTTTTTCGGATGGGTTAATTCGGATTTTCGCGGTTATAGTAATTTTCTCCATATTGGTTCTTTCCAGATTGATATTCATTAATTAAATTATATTAATTAGTGAAAGCCAAGCATCAAAGGGAGGAATATATGGAATTTTTCTATATTAATTATGATTCCTTTAACTGACTTGCTTGTAATCCCGTATAAATACACTTTTATAGTTAAATACTAAGTTAAGTATTTTATCAAGGAGGTTTTTTGATGGATAGGATAAATATATCGCAGAATCAAAATGAAATCAGTATGACTAATAAAAACATGAGCAATTTCGAAGGTAGATTCAACCTCGATAAGTCTGGATTTAATCCTGCTATGCCCGGGCATACTACAGATCACAATATGGTTTTGAGACAGGAGCCAAGAACAGTTAAAAAAGAGGGAGCAGGCATAGGGCTACCCTTCGAAGTGCGCCATGAAATGGCATTAATGCTCGATGATCATATGTGTGCTTTGACAGTAGCTTTGCATCAATACAATAAACACCATTGGTTAACAGAAGGTGCGGAATCATTTCTCAGTTTGCATCACTTGCTAGAAGAACATATTGAAAAGACAATCGAGCATATTGATAAAATTGGCGAAAGAGTTGCACGTCTAGGCGGTGTACCAACTGCCCATCCTGTAGCTCAACATGAACTATCCTATATTAAGCATGAGGTTGAAGGCCGGTATACCATGAGAGACTTTTTACGGAATGACCTTGAACATGAATTAAAACTTCAGGATATGCTACGCAAGCATATAAAGCGTTCGCATGAGCTTAATGACTTCGGAACAGTAGAGGTTCTTGAAGAAGTTCTTTTGACAAGGGAAGACTTGGGATATCACTTATACAGTGTTCTTGAAGACGATACTTTGGTAAGAGGGATGGATCATTTGATCGATTCAAAAAGTAATATAGCAGGCGATGGGATAGTAAGAAGTGATAATAAGCTGCAATAATAAACCTAAGGGGCAGTCTAATGATTGCCCCTTAGATAATTCACCTAGTTTAAAGCCTGTTCTTTGATGCTTATAACATACCCGCCCTTTGTCTCTATCCAAAAGGGTACTTTGTTATCTTCATCGTAGTAATCATTCAGGTATTGAATAAATTCATCCTTGTCTTTAGTGCTATATAGGTCGTTTCTCCAGTCTATGTATATATATTCCGTATCCTCATTGACTGCAAAGCTAAAATTGTCTTCTCTAGGGTTATGGATATAGTAGCCGTTAGGCATATCCTGCGGTTTTATTCCAAGCTCCTGCATGCGTTCAGTATCATCCAGCGTTATCCATTCAATCGGGTCAAAGTGGAACATATCAGGGTATGAGTCTCCGAAATTGGAGATATAACCTATATATATACTTAAGGGTGTTTGTAGAAAGTCTTCAACAGTTGCATCGTCGATTAATTCAATTGTTCCACTATCCTGGCTCTGGCCTAATGTTCTGTATATAAAGTCCATGGCAACTTGGCTTGGATCTAATAGCCAGGGATGATGGCCCTGATCGCACTGTTCTTGTAAATCTGCATAGTATTCCGATAAGGTACTATCAACCAGAGGATCGTTGTAATAGATTAGTCCGTTTCCATCCATCCATCTTTCAATACACCATATACCATCATCAGTTTGCCTGATTGGTTTTGATAAAAAAGCTTGGCATGTTTCACCTGTAGAAAGCCTAAACTTTACTAGTGCATGTTTACCTGCAAATATTTCATGGGGCAAATTGCCTTGGGATTCTAAGAATTGTCTTAGGGCAATTTCTTTTCCGGATAAGGTCTCTCCCATTTCTCCAGTCCAAATAATACCTAAATGCTCATATTTTTTGTTATCATACGAAAGTACCATCACAGGTTTGCCCATACTGCTGTCCTCAGTAATCCAGCCATCTACTTCATTCATTCCCCCTGCAAGCATGACATTGTTAATGTCATCCGGTTTTAACCTATATTCAAGCAGCCATAACTCGATAGAATCATTCAATATGTCTTCAAAGACAGCTATTTTTTCTAAAGATGTTATCTTATGGTCAACTACTTTAAAGCTTTGATATTCAGCATTCTCATATTCTTCTATAACTTGTTGGACATAAAGTTCTGCATATTCTTCTACAGTAAAAGCATCACCTTTAGGATTTGCCAATAGTCCGAATGATAGAACTATTACAAATATCAAGGCTATTATAATAACCCAAAACATCGGCTTTTTATAGTTCATAACATTTTTCACTCGGCCTTTGGTATCCCCTTCACCAAAGGCAAGAGGAGTTACCCCTAAGTTTCTTCTTCCTGTAGCCAATGTTAGCAATGATGTGGAATAGTCTCTTTTCACCCTATCTCCAAATGCCTTTATGACTGATTCGTCACATGACATTTCCATATCTTTGTTGCTTACATGAAATGCTATCCAAACCAAGGGGTTAAACCAGTGTATTAATAACGCAAAATATCCGATAATTCTAAATACATGGTCTAGTCTCTTAATATGTGTTTGTTCGTGCAGTATAATGTAGTCCCTTTCAGCCTCTGATAATGATACCGGCAAGTATATCTTTGGACGAACTAAACCTAAAACAAAAGGCATATCTATTTCATTAGAAATGTATATATTATCTTTTTCATGTGCTGCGCTTGCCAATCTACGCTTTAATCTGTAAAAGGTAAACAAACTGTAAATCAGTAAAACCAATACCCCTGCTATCCACAGCATTGCACAGATAGAAATCATTGTTTGGATAGTGTTTACAGTTTCTGGTACCTGAGCCATAACAAGAGGTGGATTGATTGTAATCTCCTGACCACTTATCTCCCCTATATTGGTCTGAGGCACATATAGAATTTCATTTGAGATTGGTTGCGGATTAATTGGAATAAGGCTTAGCATGCTTTCAAAGGAAAAGGGAACCAATAGCCTCAGCAGTGCTACAGACCATAGGACATAAGAAAAGATCTTAGGAACTCTTTTTAAAAATAGTCTTGAAACTAATATAAATAGTATAACAATACCCCCGACGATGCTCATATTGAGTATCTGTAAAAATAGTTTTTCAATCAATCCTATCCCTCCTTGTACTCATTGATCAGTTTCTGTATTTCCTGAATCTCTTTATCGCTTAATTTCTTACGGCGAGTAAAAGCAGCTAAAAATCTAGGTAGTGAGCCTCCAAAGGACTCCTCAAGAAATTTTTCACCCTGCCCTGCTAAAAATTCATCCCTTGTCATAAGGGAACTCACTATCCCCTTCTGATTGACGAATATTCCTCTGTCGCAAAGACGTTTTAGCATCGTATAGGTGGTAGTTCGCTTCCAATCAAAGGTTTCTGCACAAAGCTCTATAAGTTCGCGGGTAGTGATTGGTTCATGCTCCCAGATTAAATCAGCAAACTTCTGCTCCATCTCACCTAATTTATATTTCTCCACAGTATACACCCCCTGTCTAATGTCATTAGACCAAGGTTAGTCTAACAGCATTAGACAATAATGTCAATATAATTTTTCATAAATTTGCTAACTTTTTTATCAAACATAAATAAAGCACTATAATCATAGTTTTACAATAGAACAAATCACATAATGAAAGGGAGTAAATTTAATTGGAAAGAATAAGTGTAGGGCTGCGGCAAATTGTAAATAATATAAATTTACCCACTGTATTAAAAACAGCTATACTACCGGGCGAATCAGTTGAAAGACTGTTTATCGCAACCCAGGTAGGAGAAATACTTTATATAAGAGACGGGGTTGTGGAAAGCTTTTTAGACATAACCCATCGAATATCAGGTATATTTACTGGGGGCTACGATGAGCGAGGACTGTTAGGCCTGGCCTTTCATCCTGAATTTAATACTAACGGACTTTTCTACCTTCATTATTCAGTAGCTGGCACACAAGGCCCTGGTGCCCTTCCCGGGCCCTTTGTTCCTGACCCCTGCAATCCAGAAACTCTTAACATGGAATGGGTAAATAGAAACCTTCAATACGATCATATTGATACAGTGGAAGAATGGATTTTAGAACCCCATGGCCAACCTCAACAACTCAGAACTCTGCTTAATCTAAGGAGACCCTTTTCGAACCACAACGGAGTCAACAGCCTGAACTTCTCACCTGAAACAGGAAAACTTGTCTTAACTACTGGAGATGGTGGCTCAGGTTATGACCCCTTCAATCTGGCTCAGAATAACATAGAGATTGCAGGTAAAATAATTGAGATCGATGTTGAAAAAGATACGTTTACAAATTCTTCTCCTATAGTATCCCGCTTCGATGAACTACCTACTTCTATCC
>JAAYHT010000232.1 GCA_012735285.1 Clostridiales bacterium
AAAATATTTGCTGAGGCAATAGGGCAAATAGTGCTATCAGACATGAGTTTTAAGTAATTAGAAATATATTGGCTTTTAATGAGCCATATATTTATATAAGCATTTATCAGTTATTTTGTAAGAAAGGAGGATAAAATGGAAGAGACATATGGCATTATTAGTCTTATACCAATTGTAGTCATTATTGTCATGGCGGTCATTACCAAGAAGACTTTCGTTTCCATATTTGTCGGAGTGGCTGTAGGGTACATCATTCTTGGTGGAGGTAGTATTGCAAGCACCTTTAACCAGTTTTTAGATGGGCTTTACACCGTTACCACAGATGCGGACACGGTCTGGGTACTATTATTGTGTGGACTGTTTGGTAGTTTGATTGCCTTAATGGAGAAGTCTGGAGGTGTACTTGGCTTTTCCAATCTTGCACAGAAGGTTATTAAAAGTAGAAGGGCTTCTATATTAGGTGCATGGATCTTAGGAATTATAACCTTTGTTGACGACTATTTGAACTGCCTTGCTGTAGGAGCTGCTACCAGAAGTCTTACCGACAAATACAGGGTATCTAGGGAAATGTTAGCTTACATAGTTAACTCTACTGGTGTAACCGTATGTGCAATCGTACCATTTTCTACCTGGGGAGCTTTCATGTCTGCACAAATGGAGAAAGCCGGCATGACAGAAGGGATGACAGCTATAGGTGGTTACATGTCTGCAATACCCTTCATGCTGTATGGCTGGTTAGCTGTTATTCTTGTCCCGTTCTTTGCATTAAATATTTTACCTCAGTTTGGGCCAATGAAGAAGGCGGAGCAAAGAGCAATTGAAACAGGCGAAGTATTCTCTGAAATTTCAAAGAGCGAATTAATAGAATTACCCGAGGAAGAAAAGGCATTTGAAGGAAAGAAATGCAGAGCAATTAACTTCGTTCTTCCTATTTTAGTGGTTGCGATAGTAACCGTTGTTACTGAAGATATACTAGTAGGATTATTCCTTGCTTTAGCTCTATGCTTTGTAATGTATTTGCCTCAAAGGTTAATGAATTTCACTCAGTATTTCGATTATGTAATTAAGGGATTAGTTGATATGTTCCCTGTCTTAATACTGATTATAATGGCTTATACATTGATGGAAGTTAACAGCGGTCTTGGACTTACTCCATTTGTAATAGATACAGCATTAAAGACATTAAACCCAGCCTTATTACCAGTAACAGTATTTGTAGTTATTGCACTGCTGTCATTTGCTTCAGGCAGCTTCTGGGGGTTGGCGGCAATATCCTTCCCGATAGTAGGCCCCTTAGCTATAGCACTCGGCGTAAATCCATTCCTCTGCGCAGGTGCTGTTGTTTCAGCAGTAGCATTTGGCGGACATATATGTATTTACAGTGATACCGTTATACTCACATCGGCATCTACACAAGTTACAAATGTGGACTATTTCAGAACATCTTTGCCACTAGTATTAGTACCGTTTGTACTATCAGCTATCGGTTTCCTAATATTGGGTTTTGTAATGTAAAAATAATTTTTTATGGGACGCCTTGCAAAAGGCGTCCTCAGACTGTAGACAAAAAAGGTGCTGGAACATTAAAAACTCCAACACCTTTTTTAATTTGATAAAGAAATTTTCTGATTTGATT
>JAAYHT010000233.1 GCA_012735285.1 Clostridiales bacterium
ATAGCATTGAGGCCAAGTATATGTATTTGTATGTTCTATCTATGGCAAAATGTGAAATTCATCTTTATATATTGATTTTAGTCCAAAAATATTGTATATTATAAAAGCATGCAATTTAAGGAGAGTTGACCGAGAGGCTAAGGAGCTCGCCTGGAAAGCGAGTAAGGCGAAAGCCCCGTGGGTTCAATTCCCACACTCTCCGCCATATAATAAAGCAAAAACCCGAATGGGTTTTTCTTTTTTATGCTTTGCAATCTTCTTTTTTGTGCTTGCAAGTTTCTTTTTTAATACTTGCCATTTCTTCAATTTGTTTAGCTAATTCATTCAGTACTTCGCGGTTAACGTCATAGTGCATGTAGTGTCCTTTCTTTTCTCCTTTTAAAAGACCTGCTTCTTTTAATACTTTTATATGTTGCGACACTGCAGCTTCAGAAATGTTGAGTTCTGTAGATAGAGCCCGAACACAGTAGTTGTGCTTTAAGAGTAGATTCAATATTTTCATTCTGTTTTCTTCAGAAATTGCTTTAAGTACATTTAACATTTCCATGAAACCCTCCTTTCAATTAAGTGTTTACTTAATTGAATTATAGCATAAATTTCTATATAGTAAATATATTAATAACATTTATGGTTCTAAGGCATAAATATAATAAAGTAGTAAACAAAATGGAGGTATACTTATGCTTACTATTACCGACGCTGCGGCGAAAAAGATCAATGAGATTGTTGCTGGTACAGCCAGGCCGGAAAAACAGATGCTAAGAATATCTTATGGAGGTTTCGGGTGAGGTGGTCCTAAATTAGGACTTGCTCTGGATGAGCAGCAACACAAAATGGATAAGGTAGTTGAATCTAACGGAATAAAAGTAGTATATGCTAGTGATCTTGAGAGACATTTAGAGGGACTTTCGTTGGATTACAAAGAAGCAGGATTTCGTAAAGGTTTTTATTTCACCGGTGGGAATATAAGTTCTTGCTGAAGAGGTCCGGTTTATCCGGACTCTTTATTTTTTTAAAAAATATTGTAAAGAAGTTATGATATGATAAAAAAGGAGTTGATGTAATAGTAGAAGGAGGTAGCAATGCAAAAACTTACATTAGAAGAAATTAAGAAGATCATACCTCATAGGGATCCTATGCTGCTGGTTGATGAGGTATTGGAATTGGAGCCTGGTAAAAGGATAGTTACAAAATTTTATGTTAGCCCTGAACGCGACATATTTAGAGGGCATTTTCCCGGAGCTCCGGTTTTGCCGGGAGTATATACGGTGGAGTGTATGGCTCAAGCTTCCGATATTTTGCTACTGACTCTAGATAGATACAAAGGAACAATTCCCTATTTTATCGGTATCAATAACGTAAAGTTTATGAGCAAGATTGAGCCAGGGGATACTATAACCATACATGCCAAGTTATCATCTGAAAGAGAAGAGAAAGCTATTGCAACATGTAGTGCCGAGGTATATAACGGGGATGTGCTTGCGGCATCTGGCGAAGTTACCCTGGCAATGAGGTAAAGGAGGTATCTATGTCGTATTTAACCAAACCTTTAGATATCGGAAAACTCAAATTACACAACAGGCTTGTTATGCCTCCTATGGCAACTGCAAAAGCTAAAGATAAGGGAGAGGTTAGCGAGGCAATATTAAACTATTACGATGAAAAATCAAAGGGTGGAAATATTTCTTTGGTAATAATAGAGCACAGCTATATTACAGAGCAGGGTAAGGCCAGTAAAAATCAATTATCTATTGCAGATGACGGGCTTGTTGAAGAATTGAAGAAACTATCTTCTATCATTCATAAAAACGGTTCAAAGACAGCTATGCAGATCAACCATGCAGGCAGTGCAGCAAAAAGAGAGGTCACCGGCATGGACCCCGTAGCCCCTTCCCCTATAATCAATCCCAGGCTAGGAAGCGAAATCCCTAATGAGCTTACTATTGATCAGATAAAGCAGATAGTAAAGGATTTTAGAGATGCAGCCCTGCGTGTTAAGCAAGCCGGATTTGATGCGGTGGAAATACATTCTGCCCATGGATATCTATTAAATCAGTTCTTTTCACCCTTGACCAATAAAAGAACTGACGAGTATGGTGGAGATCTGTTGGGTAGAATTAGGATCCACATGGAAGTTATTAAAGCAGTAAGGGAGGCTGTTGGTGATAACTATCCCATATTGCTGAGGTTGGGTGCATGTGATTTTATGGATGGAGGGACTACTATAGAAGATAGTGTGGCAGCTTCTGTTGAATTCGAAAAGGCAGGAATTGATATTCTAGATATTTCAGGGGGACTGTGCGGCTATGATGTTGCTAGCCTAAGCGGACAGGGATATTTTTCACCCTTGACAGAGGCTATAAAAAAGGCTGTCTCAATACCAGTCATATTAACTGGAGGCATAACAGAAATTGATGCAGCTGAAGACTTATTAGGCCAAGGAAAAGCCGATCTTATCGGAGTTGGCAGGGCTATTTACAAGGATTCACATTGGGCATCTCAGATTGACAAATTTATCTAAAATGATATATTATTATTAGCACTCTATACGCAAGAGTGCTAATAATATTGTCAAGAAGGGAGAGATGCGCATGGCAAAAAGACAGTTCAAAGCAGAATCCAAACGATTAATAGACCTGATGATTAATTCAGTATATTCCAAAAAGGAAGTCTTTCTAAGGGAGCTGTTGTCCAATGCAAGCGACGCTATTGACAAGATTTATTACAAGGCCTTGACAGATGAGAACATCGAATTTAATAAGGATGATTATTATATAAAAATTTTTGTAGACAAAAAGAAAAGACTGCTTACAGTTTCCGATACAGGAATCGGCATGACCAAAGAAGAGCTGGATAAGAACCTGGGAGTCATTGCAAAAAGCGGATCATATGAATTTAAGACAGAGAATGAGATTAAAGACGGGCATGAGATAATAGGACAATTCGGTATTGGCTTTTACTCCGCATTTATGGTGGCAGATGAGGTTACAGTAATAAGTAAGGCCTTTGGTAGCGATCAGGCACATAGGTGGAGATCAAAAGGTGCTGACGGCTATATTATAGACGAGTATGACAAGAAAGAAGTAGGAACAGATGTAATCCTAAAAATTAAAGAGAATACAGAAGAGGAAAACTACGATGAATTTTTAGAAGAACATCGTATAAAAGCAATTGTAAAGAAGTATTCGGATTATATTCGCTATCCGATAAAAATGGACATAACTACGAAAAAATTAAAAGAAGGAAGCAAAGATGAGTTCGAAGATGTAGTAGAAGAAAAGATCATAAACAGCATGGTTCCGATTTGGCGCAGGAATAAAAACGAACTCAAACAAGAAGACTATGAGAATTTCTATTCTGAAAAACACTATGGCTATGATAAGCCTTTGAAATATATACACTTCTCTGCAGATGGTTTGGTGAACTTTAACGCGATCTTGTATATTCCAGAAATGATTCCCTTCGATTATTATACTAAAGAATATGAGAAGGGGCTGGAGCTCTATTCCAACGGCGTCCTTATCA
>JAAYHT010000234.1 GCA_012735285.1 Clostridiales bacterium
ATATGAGCTTCATATTAATAAAACTCACAAAATAACAAAGAGCTTGACGGAAACGATTTGTGACCTTGCCCAAAGAATGTCATCCTTTGAAGAAGTCTCCGATATGCTGGATAAATATTTGCACATAAAAGTATCCCATTCGATGATTCAAGAAGTGTCTGAAGAAGTAGGGAAAGAATTATACGAAAAAGAAAAGAAGGAAGCAGAAGACCTATATGAGAATCAGCACAAAGCTATAAATGATATTCCAGATAGCCAGAGGCGAGGAAGAATCTATATAGAGGTGGATGGTTCCATGGTTTTAATAAGGGGAGAAGGCTGGAAGGAGATAAAGCTTGGGATGATTTTTAGGGATGATAGGATTTTAAACAGGAATAAGGAAAGGCATATTATCACTGAAAAAGATTATGTTGCATGTTTAGGAAGTGCAGAAGAATTTAAAAAGATGCTTTGGTCGGAGGCTATAAAAAATGGGTATCAGGAAGTAAAAGAAGTAGTAATGTTGGGAGACGGAGCAAAGTGGATATGGAACATTGCCAAAGAGTTATTTCCTGATGCTGTGTTTATTCTTGATTATTATCATTTTGAGGAACATGTGCATGAATGTGGAAATGCTATTTATCCTGAAGATGAACTGTCTAGAAAGAAATGGGTAGATGCAATTATAGATGGGTTCTTAAATGGCAGAGTAGAAACTACGATAAAAACTATAAAACCTGAAAGTTATAGTGATCCAAGAGTGCGGGAAGAAGTAGAGGATTTAAAAATATATTTAGAGAACAACCGAGATAAGATGAATTATATAGATTATATATCCAAGGGTTATTTCATTGGTAGTGGTGCTGTCGAGAGTGGGCATAAACATGTTCTTCAGCAAAGACTAAAGCTAGCAGGGATGCGTTGGTCTAGGGGAGGTGCCCAGTATATTGCGAGTCTGAGAGCAGCAAGTAAGAGTAATAGGTGGTCAAAGGTAACTGATTTGATATATGACAAGGCAAGTTAGAAAATGTAAATATTAACCACAGATTGTCACAACAGGATAATTGTATGCATTTTTGTTGGTAAATGAAACCTAGATAGGAGAAATGTACCTCAGTTGGAAATGTATATATTTTTTGGATCATACGGAAATTATGCGCCCGCATGCCAACTTTTGATTTGTGCATACAAGTGATTCCATGATATAATAAAGGTTGAAATTATAATAACACAATAATAATACATAAAAGGGGGTAAATCTGCATGAATAATATTCCGGAGGTAAAACTGGGGATTGTAGCGGTGAGTAGGGATTGTTTTCCGGTACAGCTCAGCGAATCCAGGAGAAAAGCTGTGGTGGCAGCTTGTATCGATAAGGGTATTGAAATTTCGGAAATACAGACCACCGTTGAAAATGAAAAAGATGTACTCAAAGCTTTACAGGAATTGCAATCTGCAGGTGTAAATGCTTTGGTGGTGTACCTAGGTAATTTTGGTCCAGAGGGGCCCGAAACCATGCTGGCCCAAAAATTTGGCGGACCTACTATGTTTGCTGCAGCGGCCGAGGAGAGTGAAAACAGCCTTATCGATGGACGCGGGGATGCATACTGCGGAATGCTCAATGCATCATACAGTTTGTCC
>JAAYHT010000235.1 GCA_012735285.1 Clostridiales bacterium
CCAACACATCAAAAAAGAGACCAGTTACATTATATCCTTTTTCTTTTAACATTAAAGTAGCGGCCGTACTGTCAACGCCGCCACTTAAACCTAAAACTACCCTCTTATTCTTACTCATCCTCATCCTCATCGTCATGACTAAACTCTTCGTCAGGATTAAATCCTTTCAAACCTTCTAATTCTAAATTATGTTTCTTAGCATAGTTGTAAATAGCTAGTTTTATAGCTTGTTCAGAGAGTACTGAACAGTGTATTTTAGGGCCTGGAAGCCCACCAAGCTCATCAACAAAGTTTTGATTAGTTAGTTTTAATGCTTCTTCAAGGGTTTTTCCCTTAATCATCTCGGTTGCAACACTCGATGATGCAATAGCGGATCCACAGCCGAAGGTTCTAAATTTTGCATCAACTATCACGTTATCTTCTATTTTAAGAGATACTTCCATAATATCTCCACATACAGGACTACCGAACTGTCCTATTGCATCTGCATTTTCTATGGTACCAACATTTCGGGGATTTGTGAAATGCTCCATTACTTTATCATTATACATTTTCATAAGTTTTGACTCCCTTCATTTCACATCTGGTCTAACAATTGCATACCTGAGCTGTTTTCATTACATTATCTTTATTGAACGGTGATATTTCTCTAAGTTTTTTAACTATTGCTTCCAATTCATCTAAAACATAATCAATATCTTCTTTTGTAGTGAAATCTCCAATTGTAAAACGTATAGAGCTGTATACCTTTTCTACAGGTAGACCCATAGCCAGCAAAACATGTGATGGAGAAAAGCTTGCCGATGAACAGGCCGAACCAGTAGAAGCATAAATCCCCTTATGGTCCATAGCTAATAGCAGAGCTTCTCCCTCTATATAGTTAAATACCATATTTATATTCCCTGGTAAACGGTTTTCTAAACTACCATTAAGAGATACGTCAGGAATTCTCTTTGTAACTTCTGATATAAAATAGTTGCGCAATGTCTCAAGCTCTTTAATATGACGGTCTAAATTCGCTTCTGCTAATTCGGCAGCTTTGCCGAAACCAACAATAGCGGGCACATTTTCTGTACCTGCTCTCTTTTTACGTTCCTGTCCCCCACCATGTATTAGATTAGGTATAACAAGTCCTTTTCTTATATATAAAGCTCCTATTCCTTTGGGACCATATATTTTATGCGATGACATCGACATTAGGTCAATTCCTAAGTCCTTAACATCGATTGGTACATTCCCAAGAGCTTGAACAGCATCTGTATGGAAAACAATATTGTGTTTTTTGGCAATTCTAGAGATTTCTTTTATGGGTTGAATTGCGCCCATTTCATTGTTTGCAAACATAATACTGATAAGGATAGTGTTATCAGTTATTGCTTCTTCAAGTTCTTCGATCGAAATCCTGCCATTGCTGTCTACATTGAGGTATGTTACTTCATAGCCTTCTTTTTCTAAGAATTCGCATGTATGAAGTACTGCATGGTGCTCAATCTTGCTTGTTATAATATGATTTCCCTTATTCTTAAAAGCTCTAGCGGTTCCTATTATCGCCCAATTATCTGATTCGGTACCTCCCGATGTAAAGAATATTTCTCTGTCAGAGGCCCCAATAATATGTGCGACTCTACTTCTAGCTTTAGCTATAGCATCTTTAGCTTCAAAGCCTATTTCGTATAAACTAGAAGGATTTCCAAAATTCTCCGAGAAATATGGAAGCATCTCTTCTAGGACTTCTTTCTTAACAGGTGTGGTGGCAGAGTAGTCAAGGTATATTTGTTTCAATAATTTGCCCTCCTTAAAATACATATACTAACGTAGAATATTATACCATTCTTTTATCAAAGATAAACTATATTATTAAATTTTCACGAAATCGATTCTTTATTCAGAAATAGGAGTTATATCTGATAGTTTATAAATTTTTCCGAATGATTTCAATGATATATTGTAATTTATTCTCTGAGAATATTCACCTTCTAAGCCTACCATTAACCACATAATCTCAGTTTGATAAGATAAATAGTTATAAAGACTTGTTGTTTGTTTTAAAGAAATAAATCGCATGTCCTTAATCCTATCAATTCCTGTATCTTCCATATCTCTTAATGATATGATATCTGATTCTAAAAGCGGATGCGTCTCTATCTTGTAGAGCCTTTCTTCTGCTTCCTCTATACTCATATTTCCATATAGTGCTTCCTGCATTATGCTTGTCCTTTCTCTCATCAGACTTTTTACGACTGCCGTTTTAGATTCATTTATATATCCTGGAAACAAACCTATGAAGATAATGATTATAAAGGGTAAGACGAAAATGTTAATATAGCGTTTCATTATGCCACCTCAATAAAAAATAGTTCGTATCCATTATAAAAATAAAACAACGAGAATTTTGTTTATTCTCGTTGTCGTAAATAAATTTCCTTAATTCTAAACTCAAAGTGGCAAACCCTAATAAAAACTCTTCTTACATGTTGATAAGATAAGAAGAGTTTATGAGCTAATAAATGTAATAAATAATATTAAGACACTTTTCTTTCTAATCTTAATTTATCTGCTATAATCGCTATGAATTCGCTATTTGTGGGTTTTCCCTTATCATTGTGAACTGTATAGCCGAAGAGATTGTTGATTGTTTCTATTTTACCCCTATTCCATGCTACTTCTATTGCATGGCGGATTGCTCGTTCTACCCTGCTAGGAGTAGTATTATTTAGCTTAGCAATTGCTGGATATAGTTCTTTTGTGACTGCCCCCAATAGATCCATATCTTCTACTACCATTGTGATTGCATTTCTTAGATACTGATACCCTTTGATGTGAGCTGGAACACCGACTTCATGAATGATATTAGTAATATCTACTTCTAAATCATTTAGTTTCTTTTCTTCGTTACATAGGACGGCTTTAGAGGTGTTATTACGACTTGCTTGTGAACTAGTTTCAGCGTTACCGGACAATTGCTTTATACGTTTTGCCAATATATTTAAATCAAATGGCTTAACCACATAGTATTCTGCACCTAGATTAATTGCTTTTTGGGTGATGGATTCCTGTCCGACAGCAGATAGTACTATTACTCTTGGCATATGATCTAGGTCAATTGAGTTTAGACGCTCTAATACTCCCAAACCATCTAAATAAGGCATTATCATGTCCAGTAATAGGATATCAGGTTTGTTCTTTAATACTAAATCTATAGTTTGCATGCCATCATGAGCTGTAAATATAACTTCTATTTCATCTTGGGTTTCAAAAAAGTCAGTTAGGATATTACAGAAATCTTTATTATCGTCCGCGATGCCAACAGTAACTTTCACATTTACATTCCCCCTTTAAAGACGAGATTACACAATTTTTTTAAGATTTAAATAATTCTTAATTAATAATATAAAATTATGGAAGATTTTGCAATGGAATTATTTTGTTTTTATTACTTACATTGTGTCATAATTCGACATTTAATCAATTTGCTGCAGCATCCATTCTATAAAAATTCCATATCCTTTTGTTGGATCATTTACAAAAACATGCGTAACAGCTCCTATAATTTTGTCATTTTGAATGATTGGACTACCGCTCATTCCCTGTACAATGCCGCCTGTTTTTTTGAGTAATTCTTCATCAGTCACACTAATTACCATACTTTTAGTTTTAGGCTTAGCTTGCTTTTCTATCTTATCAATGTTGATTTCATATTTCTTTACAATATTTTTATCAAGTGTTGTTAGTATATATGCAGGTCCTAATTCTACTTCATCTTGATATCCAATTGACAAAGGTTCAGGATATATTGGATTCTCAATGTCTTTATAAGTTGTGCCAAAAATACCAAATCTAGTATTTTTCAGTAAATCTCCTAGAGGATCATCTGCTTCATAGAATATACCTCTTATTTCTCCAGGAATTCCCGCAGTTCCTTGTTTCACAGATTCAACACTTGCGCTTAAAAGCTTCCCATCTCTAACTTTTAACACATGTCCAGTATCGGGGTCGGTAATAGCATGTCCTAAAGCTCCGAAAGTTTTATTTTCAGGATTATAGAATGTTAAAGTGCCAAGACCTGCGGTTTTATTTCTAACCCAGACCCCTATTTTATACATATTGTCATCTGCTGATTGGACTGGAGTAACAGTCAAATGTATTATATTACCTCTTCTACTTACCTTTAGCCTTATATCTCCTTTAAGACTGTTTACTATTTTTTGGACTTCTTCAGCACTATCAACAGGAATATTATTTATCTCTAAAATACTATCTCCAATTTCAAGCCCGGCATCTAATCCTGGATTTATTGTTTCTCCTGTACTGTATCAATTTCCTGCAGACCTACGACTAAAACACCTTTTACATCCATCCTTACGCCTATAGAGTGTCCCCCGGGTATTACTTTGGTTTCAGGTAATACGCTAATGGTTACATCTTTTAAAGGTAAACTTATGACCCTGGTTTGATCTGCAAATATTTTAATTTGGTCAGGAATACTGTATAAAATAATTCCACTTGCAAGGAGCACAGAAAAAAATATAGAGAAAATGAAGTATAGCGATTTCTTTATACGGTTTTTTCTATTTTCCATACAGTATTAACTCCCGAAATCCTGAAGGAGTTCTTCTAACTCCTCTACTGATTTTTTTATGATTCCGTTGGAAAATAGAGACTGATCAGTATTACTGAGCAGATCATAATTAATATCAGTGTTCCTAACAAAGGTTTTTTCTCCGTTTTCATCGATGTAGTAAATAGAAATCACTCGGTTTTCCTCTTTGATTAAATAATAAGGTTCATTTTTCTCTATATTAGTCTCCTCTTTTTCATCGGTTACTGTTTGAATTGATTTTTCATTTGATGGTGTCTCGCCTACTATTTTATTAACTTCGGCATCTTTTCCAGATTCCTCATTAGGTTTTATTAAATCAGTTGATTGATTTATCAGATAACCGAAACATAATAATGCAATTACTAGGATTAAAAACCATCTTCTTTTCCAAAATATTCTTCGTCGACTAAACATTAGCCTCACCTCATATGATAGTGTTGGCAAAAGAAAATGGTTTTATTCTACAGTTATAAAATTCTTGAGGTTTTCAAATGTTTTTTCCCCTATTCCGCTGACATTCATGATATCTTCTATTTTATTGAATCTCCCATGCTTATTGCGATACTCAATAATTTTCTCTGCCGTTGATGGTCCTACTCCTCTTAATTGTTGCAATTGAATACTATTTGCAGTGTTTAGATTTACCTTGCTATTCTTATTTTGATTTGAAGAATTTGCTGTTGTATTACCTCCAATATAATCACTTCCTGCCTTTGTTCCCGATTGTTCTTCCATAGCCTTTACTTCTTCTTTAGACGGGATATATATTTTCATTTCGTCTTGTAGTATGGCTGCAAGATTTGTGTTTCTAGTATCTGCTTCCTCAGTTAAACCTCCGGCCAATTCAATAGCTTCATAAACCCGACTTCCTTTTGTCAGAATATATACTGATGGATTATTAACCTCTCCAGCAAGTTCAACTACAATGGTTTCTTGAATTACCGGAGTGGTTTCCAAATCTCCTTCTTCTAATTTTTCATCAATTATTGAATCACTCTCAGAAATCTCAATCAAGTCATCTTTCTCAGGTTCTTTAAGCAAAAATAAAGCCAAGGCAATTACAAGTATAACAACACCTATAATTGCCTTTGGTGGTACTTTCCCTTTAATGGTAATATTCACAGATATCATCTCCTTTTTTGACAATAACTGTGAATATTATATCAAAATGTAATATTATGTCAATATCTGCGAGCTTATTGGCTCAAATTCAGAATTGAATAGATCTAAGCGTTTTATATTACAATTCTCCCCTCTAAATTCTTTTCCAATATATTCAAAGAAAGCTTTTAATAATAATTCAGGATTTAGATTAGAAGAGCTACCAGTTCTAACCACTGCATACATTCCCTTTTTATCTTCCAATGTTTTAAATTCATATATCATAGGCTTTATATCAATTTCCTTCATGGTAGTTTTCTTTTTCTGGCGCTTTAATACTATAATCTTTTCCTGATTTAGAAATTTTTCTACTAATGAAGGCTCAATCTCACAATCACATTGTATTTCATATGAGGCCCACTTAACAATTGATGCAATTGACTTTGATTTTGGATCTAATTGCCAGCAGTCAGTTATTTCTATCCCGTCGGGCATGGCACTGTTTAACATGTCTTTAAGATCTTTAGCGTTATAGATTTTATTCGTTTCAAATTCTAAATATTCTCCTAGACTTGTAAAACCAAGTGAAAGAGGTTGAGCAAAAGACATCTTAGGACGGGGATTAAAGCCTTGTGAATATGATAATGATATTTCCATGCGTTTAAAAGCTCTATGAAAGAGTCTTATCATATCAAGGTGTGAAATATATTTGATTAAACCAAGCTTTTTAAACTTAAAAAGATATTTAGCCATTTGTCCCCTCTCTTTCACATTTTACATATCTGTTGACTCCACAAGCAGTACAGCTGATTCTGCAGTCATGGGTTTGTTTTTCTTCCAAAGCTTTTTCATATTCCTTAAAAAGATATTTCTTTGTTACCCCGGTATCGATTATATCCCATGGTAATACATCACTATTAGTAACCTTACCGCTCGAATAGAAAGTAGGATCAATACCTACATCATCAAAGGCTTTCATCCAATTGTCAAAGTTGAAATGCTCTCTCCAGGAATCAAATTTACAACCATATTCCCAAGCTTTGATAATGACGTCAACTATTCGCCTATCACCTCTGGCTAAATAAGCCTCAATTAGGCTAGGCTCTGTATTATGATAATTGAGACTTACTCCTTTTAGCTTTTTAATTTTCTCTTTTAAATAGCTGTGTTTTTCATTAAACTGATCTGCTGTATCTTGAGCACACCATTGGAATGGCGTATGTGGTTTAGGTACGAAATTCGATACGCTGACAGTTATATTAAACCTTCTATTCTTTCTTCCCTTGTTATGATCATAATAAATATCCATGATGTTCCTAGCAATCTCGACTATGCCGTCTAAATCTTCAAAGGTCTCAGTAGGAAGACCAATCATGAAATATAGCTTAACGTTTGTCCAACCAAGTGATATGGCATGTTTCATTGCATCGTAAATATCCTTATCAGTGATTGATTTATTTATTACATCCCTTAAGCGTTGGGTACCTGCTTCAGGAGCAAAAGTAAGGCCTGTTTTTTTGTACTTTTGAATTTCATTTAATACTTCAAAAGAAAAAGAATCTAGCCTTAATGAAGGAAGAGATAGGGCAACATTTTTTTCCTTACCCAACTCCATCAATTCCATAACCAGTGGTTTCAATTCAGAATAATCGCTTGTCGATAGGGAAAGAAGCGATAGTTCATCATAACCCGTTGAAGCAAGCTGTTTTTTAATCAAATCTATTGCGCAATCCTTACTCCTTTCTCTAACTGGGCGATATATCATGCCGGCTTGACAAAATCTGCAACCTCTTGTACACCCTCTAAATATTTCCATAACAGACCGGTCATGAACAATTTCAATCAGAGGTACTATTGGTTCCGTTGGAAATGTAGCTTTAGATAAATCGGTAACTACTCTCTTTTTTATTCTATCCGGAGCGCTTTCTTTTGATTTTTCTATAGATTGGATTGTACCATCCTGTCTATATATAGGCTTGTAGAATTCAGGGATATAAATGCCTTCTACATTTAATAAAGTTGACAGAAAATCATTACGGTTAACATCCCCTTTATTTTTATGTTCTCTGTAGAGGTCGCAGATTTGGGGTAAGCAATCTTCGCCATCACCAATAATAATGAAATCAAATATTTCAGCCATAGGTTCAGGATTAAATGCACATGGTCCTCCCCCTATTATTAATGGAAAACCATCTCCTCTGTCTTTACTTTTAATAGGGATACCGGCTAAATCTAGCATGTTGATTATGTTAGTAAATGACAACTCGTATTGCAGTGTAAATCCAACCATGTCTAATTCATTTACTGGTGTTTTTGTTTCCAATGTAAAAAGAGGAATATTTTCCTTTCTCATCATTTCTTCCATATCTGATGCAGGTGCAAAAATTCTTTCGCAAAACACATCATCAATATCATTTAGCACCTTGTATATTATCTGTAACCCGAGATATGACATTCCTATTTCATAAGTATCAGGAAAAGCAAAACCAAAGTTTATATTTACTTTATGCTTGTCCTTATTTATAGAATTAAGCTCTCCTCCTATATATCTTCCTGGCTTTTCTACCTTTGGAAGCTGCTTATTTAGAATTTCGGTCAATACCATTTCCAATTCTCCTTTTCTAATGCTGTGTATATACTCATCAATCTATAAAACGAATAACGTGAATCTGCCCTTCCTGCAATATATAGATTAACTGCTAATGCACATATCAATAAATTAATCACACTATATTGTACCAAGTATAATCCTAAAAGAAATAGTAAAAGTGAAAATATAAAAGAAAATATTTTTGATATTATATATGCTTTTCCATAACCAAAAAAATATGATAGGTAGACACCTATTATCTTTCCTCCATCTAAAGGATAAAATGGCATTAAATTAAACAAACCAAGTATTAAATTTGAAACTAAAATACTTCTGACAAATAAAGTGGGAAATATGAGATAGGCTAAATAAAAAACCAATGCTATTGCAAGGTTAAACATTGGACCTGAAAGATTTATAATTAGCTGGTCAAATGGACGCAAATAACCTTCTTCTAAGTGCAACAC
>JAAYHT010000236.1 GCA_012735285.1 Clostridiales bacterium
GTGGAACGATCAGACCAGTCTATATGCCTAGTCATGGCTTCTGCAGCAACCACAAGAATTGTTTCTGCCTTGCCTGATGAAAAATATGCATCAGCAATATCCAAACCATAAACAAAACCTGTACAGGCTGCATTAATATCAAAAGCAGGACAACTTGCACCAATATTTAGCTGAATTAAACACGATAAAGAAGGTGTCAAGTATTCACCATGAAAAGTGGAACAAATTATTAGATCTACTTCCCGGCCTTCAATTCCTGCACTTTCTAAAGCACGTTTAGATGCTTCCGTAGCCAAATCTTCTAAAGTCTCATTGGTGCTAATAAAACGAGTCTTTATACCGGTTCTCGATGTAATCCACTCGTCATCTGTATCAACGATCTTAGAGACCATCTCATTTGTTAGTACGAAGGCCGGATTTGACCTTCCTGTGCCTACGATTTGAAAACTCATTAAAACCTCCATAATTTTCATATTTTTCAATCTTCTTTTTAAAGAAATCGTCTAAATTCTTTACTCCAATTAACAATGTATCTTTTTCTTCTTCACTTAGTTCGGCTGCTGCCTGACGAACAAGCTTCAAGTGAATATACATGTGAAGTCGATAGATCTTCTCACCTTCTCTGGTCAACTTCACATTAAAGGATCGTGCATCCTCTAGGCTTCTTTCTTTAATTAAATAACCCTTATCAACCAGCTTGTTCACAGCAACTGTTACGGAAGGAACAGCACGCCTTAGTTCTGTAGCAATTTCGCTTATTGTAAGTGATCTGTTTTTACTTTTTCTAATTGTCTCTATCAGATGTACCTCATTAATCGATAGATTCGGGTCGCTCCTTTGAAGAATTAACTCTTCAATACGTAGAATATCCCGAAAGGTATCAATCAACAGAGAATTCAATTTACCCTCAAAGCTTTCTCCCATTTAATCACTCCCTTTATATTTAGTTAGTCTATCTAAATAAATATACTGTTGTCAAGTGTTTTTTAATACATCATTTTATAACTTTCCGTAACCTGACCTCTTTTGATGCAGGCTACTATGAAGATAAATATTCCACGGAAGAGATTTATAGATAATAAAAAAACGATACCGCAGAATCAATCTACGGTATCAATTATGGTGCGGTTGAAGGGACTTGAACCCTTACCCTCTCGGACACGGCCCTCAACCGTGCGCGTCTGCCTATTCCG
This sequence comes from Clostridiales bacterium, assembly GCA_012735285.1. Lineage (GTDB taxonomy): Bacteria > Bacillota > Clostridia > Peptostreptococcales > Anaerovoracaceae > JAAYHT01. The sequence goes on from JAAYHT010000236.1 coordinate 1,194, forward strand.
CCACAACCGCAAATATTTGCTGTTTTAAATCGCAAATATAATAGTACATTTAAGCTAGGTATTTGTCAAGATATATTGGACTAATTTCCACTCTTTTCAATACTCCACGCTCCAAGTCAAACAGCCATTGTAAATATTATTAAAATATGGCGAAATCTCTCCTTTTAATTCATTTGAAGCCACGATGCTGTAGGTTTTATAAAGTAAGCAGTAATATGGTATTTCATCAATTAAGATGTCATTAATGGCATTAAAAACACTTTTCTTTTCTTCCATACTTATTGCAGACTGCATTTTATCGAGCATGAAATCGAGTCTGTTGTTGGAATACCTTATAATATTAACATCCGATTGCAATATGCTTCTTGTATCATAGGTATTACTGATTTGGAAGCCCCCTACAAATATATCATAATTGCCTGACTCTATAGTATTTACATAGTCCTCCCAATTAAGAGCCGTTAAAGTTACTGATATCCCAACATCCTCCAAATTGGATTTTATCATTTGTGCAGCTATATTGCGTGCACGATTGTCGCCATTGACTATTAAATTTAAGGAAAGCCCCTGATAACCTGCTTGGCCAAGAAGTTGTTTAGCTTTTTCAGCATTATATTTATAGGGTTCTTTATTGCTTTCTATCCCAAGGTAATTGGGATAATAAATTGTGTCGTTTAATATGGCATTGTTGTAGTAGCACGATTCTTTTATTGTCTCATTATCAATGGCATAGGCGATGGCTTTTCTTACGTTTTTATCCTGTAATGCTCCATGATTAAAGTTGAAACCTAAAACTTCAACTTCATTTGACGGAAATGATTTTATGTCAACTTCCTTGTCATTTAACAAAGTGTTTCTATCTATCTCTTTTAAAAATGCTATATTGTATTCTCTTATTTTAAATAAATTTATGGCCTCCTCAATTCCAGGCGTTATCTTAATTTTTAAAGTATTGCTAGGTATTGCACCCCTATACGTATCATTCGGTACTAGTTCAATCACATTGCCCGTATCAATTGATCCCACTTTATATGCTCCTGTACCTATAGGGATAAATTCATCAACAGCAGTTTTTACACTTGCAGCATTTTTAAAAGCATGTTGAGGGATGATTGGAAATATTAGATTCTCTATAGCGACATTTTTCTCATCGGTAAATGTTATCTGTATGGTATGTTTATCAACTACCTTTGAGGATCTTATTTTTGAAATATAGGTGTTATAAAGGGTTAGGTCGCTATTTTTTAAGCTTGTAAACACATCAATGGTAAACTTCACATCTTCTGCAGAAAATATGGTGCCATCGTGCCATAGAACATCGTCCCTTAATTCAATAGTAAGCGTTTTCCCATCCTCACTGAAACGGTAGTTCTGAGCTAGTACACATTCCGGAAAAAAATTTTCATCGAGTTTGAAAAGTCCTTCATATATCAGCTTACTTATATGATACCAATCTTCGTCCTTTGATATTACTGGATTTAGAGTTCTTGGCTTCTCTATCGGTATTGATATTTCATTCAAAGTAATTTTTTCTTTTGTTGCAGAGTCATCCGTACCTAAAAAATTGGTTGTTTCTTCACAACTGCATAAAAAAAATAAACTAACTGAAATAATAAATATTATCAAGGATACTCTTCTAGTCATTTATTGCTCGCTCTCCTCAATCAAATTAATAATATACTAAATTTAATTGAGGAGAGCGAGCAATAAATGACTAGAAGAGTATCCTTGATAATATTTA
>JAAYHT010000237.1 GCA_012735285.1 Clostridiales bacterium
GTATATTTCAACTACCATCCTTTTTCCTGATCTACTAATTAGTTTATTATTTCCTCTCATAAACTATTTCGCCATCTATAATTGTCATATCTACATTTATATCCTTTATTTTATCGGCAGGAGTATCTAGGAGGGACTGGGATAAGATTACCAAATCTGCAAGTTTCCCGGCCTCTATTGTGCCTTTTATGTCTTCTTCGAAGCTCGCATATGCACCATTATAAGTGAACATTCTTAAAGCTTCTAGTATAGTTACCCTTTCATTTTCATTTAATATATTTCCAGTCTGTGTAGCTCTATTTACAGCAAGGTGCATGTTTAATATCGGATTTGAAAAAGTTATAGGGCTATCACTGCTACCTGCAGCAATTATACCTTTATCTATGAAGGATTTGTTTGTGAACATTCTAAATGCTCTTTCCTTGCCATAATTCTTTAAATAACCATCTCCGAATTCATATAGAAAAATAGGATTTGATATAGGCACTATGTTTAATTCTTTTATTCTATTTAAAATATCTTCATTAACCATTGCACAGTGTTCTATCCTGTGCCTGCTATCCTTTCTTGGATACAGCTTTGAGGCCTTTTCAAATGAATTTAGAATCATTGTTACTGCCCTGTCGCCAACTGCATGGGATGTTACTTGCCAGCCTGACTTGTGTGCCTTGATTATTATTTCATCAATCTGTTCCTGGGTCATAGTAAGTAGGCCGGAATCATTTGGATTGCTTTCGTAGGGATCCAAAGTTGCGGCAGTAGGACCGCTACTACTACCGTCTATCATCAGTTTGATAGGGCCTAACTTAAACTTATCATTTCCAAAGTTGGTATGAACTCCAATTTTTAAGTAATCGTTAATGAATTTCAAGTTTTCGATAAATGAGAAGATCATGGCATAGAGCCTTATCTTCAAATACCCATCTTTTATTGCGTCTTGCATTACTCTCATTTGCAGACTTCCATATCCGCCAGAATCATGAATAGAGGTTATGCCCTGTGAGATTAATATATCGTTTGCAGTTTTGATTGCATTCATGAGCTCATCATAACTAAGCTGGGCATTTTTCATCATCATCATGTGAGCATTTTCTCTCATGACACCAGTTAGTGAACCGTTAGCCCTATCCATGACACCCCCTTCAGGATCAGGGGAATTATCGTCTAAGCCAGCAAGCTCTAGGCTTTTAGTGTTGTGTGCTGATATATGGGCACATACTCTTGTTAGCATAACGGGATGATCAGGTGCAACCTCATCTAGATCCCATCTATTAGGGTGTCGTTTTTCGATCAGTTTTGAATGATCGTATCCCCAACCCCTAATCCATTGACCTTTGGGAGTAAGGGCTGCAGCTTCTTTAACTAGCTTTTTTATGTCTTCGATTGAACTAACTTTTGGTGAACGACAATCTATAGCTATAGAATTTGCCCCGAATACCGCCATATGCAAATGTGAGTCTATAAATCCGGGGACAGGGCTTCTGCCTTCTAAATCTATTAGATTCGAGTTGTCATGTTTAAAAGATAAGGCTGTCTCCTTTTCTCCAACGTAAATAATTTTATTATCTTTTATTGCAACTGCTGAAGCAATGGAGTTATGAGAATCTACAGTGATTACCGGTCCGTTATAAATAATTATATCTGCTTTCATAATACCCCCAACCTTTCATCTGATTAAAGTTATTAACTATATAATAGAACAAAATTTGAAGGGTATCATTTATTTTATTGAAAATTTAGATAATTTTAAGATTATCATTATTGTTTTTTCAGTAAGTCGTCGTTAAACTTATATCCCACACCGCGAACGTTTATTATAAATTGTGGATTGCTGGGGTCTTTTTCAATTTTCTTCCTAAGGGTGCTGATATATGGGCACATACTCTTGTTAGCATAACGGGATGATCA
>JAAYHT010000238.1 GCA_012735285.1 Clostridiales bacterium
CTGTAATAGTGCCCCATAAGGCTTAAACACTTATCCACTTCACCATTTGCTATATAGTTACGTATTAAGGTACTGCTCACAATCTGCCCTTGAACCATATACGGCTCAAGTACATGAATGCCAAAGCCTTCTTTCATTCCAACCTTCATCAATATTTCTGGATTACCCTCACCTTTATAGCCAAATCGGTAATTAAATCCACAATAGGCCTCTTTCATCCTTAGGGATTTAATTAATATTTCTTTTATAAATTGCTTTGGCTTCATTTTCTGTATCTTTTCATCAAAAGGAATTGATACGAGATAATCCACCCCTAAGTTTTTCAATATCTCATATTTTTCATCCCAGTATAGAATGTTCTTAACCACAGTTTTTTTAGCAAGAACATTCTTAGGATGATTGCTAAATGTAAATACAGCACTTTTTAAGTTTGCAGCAATGGCACTATTTACAGCACGACGTATAAGTTCCTGGTGTCCTTTATGGACTCCATCAAAATTTCCTAATGCTACTACTGTTTCTTCTATATCCTTTATTTCCTCTAAACTTTCAAAATACCTCATAAGCAAAATACCTTATCAGCTAAATAAATTCCTTTATTTGTATCGAAAATAGCTACACCTAAAAAGCGATTTTGACAGTATACGTTAAAGGCGCGTTCAAGGCCTTCTTTTTTTATTTTTAACTTTGAATTAACTTTAACTATAGGTTCACTTATTACCTCGACTTCTTTAGGCCTTAGGTAGCCCCCATTAGAAAACCATTTTTCTCTTTCTGGCTTGATTCTCAATCTCCCAAATTGCTCTAAAGGAAAATCCAAAGGTAATAAAAGACTTTTCCAATCTTTTTTTAGTTCTTCCAATGTTGATGTATTTTCAAGTCTGAAAGCTCCGCTACGCTTTCTCACAAGAAAGCTCATGGATGCACCATAGCCTAACTCTTCACCAACATCATGGCATATACTTCTGACATAGGTTCCTTTTGAACAGTTGATATCAAAAATAATTCTGCCTCTATCAATATCTATTGTCAAGACTTTAATACTGTGGATTATTGCAGGTCTTGGTTTTATTTCCACCTGCTTACCTTCTCTGGCATATTCATATAGTCTCTTGCCTTTAACACGCACTGCTGATACAGTGGGTGGAGTTTGTAAGATTTCACCTGTGTATTGTTTAAATACTCTAAGAATCTGTTCTTCACTTATATTCTTAATTTTATTACAATTATCCTCTAGAACATTACCCCAAATATCTTGTGTATCCGTTTTAATTCCAAGGATCATCTCACAACGATATTCCTTGTTATCTATTTCCAGATACTCCATCATTCTTGTGGCATTTCCTATCAGTAGCGGCAGGACACCTGTTGCCATAGGATCCAGGGTACCTGCGTGTCCTACTCGCTTAATACCAGAAAGTCTGCGGAAAAAACCTACACAGTCATGTGAAGTCATGCCAGCTGGTTTTAATAGATTTATGCTTCCTCCTAGAAACATTTAGTCTACCCTTTCAAGTTAGATAAGTAATTATGAACAGAGTCTTTGATTAGCTGCTTTGCGTTTTCAATCGTCCCTTCAATTACACATCCAGCGGCTTTTTTATGTCCTCCACCTCCGAATTGATTAGCAATCATAGAGACATCTGCCTTTGACTTAGCTCGCATCCCAACTTTAACTTGGTCAGTCTCTTCCTTTAAAAAAACGGCAATTTCTATAGCTCTAATGTCTCTTAGCTTCTCAACCACACCGTCAGCCTCATCCATAGTAGCATTGCATTGCTTAAGCATGTCTTGAGTTACATATGCAATATTGGCCCTTCCATTGCTAAAGATCTCCATAGTCGATAAGGCAGCACATACTAACTTGACCTTTTCGGGACGAATATTTTGGTAGATTTCTACCGCAACTTTATTATGATCCATGCCAGTATCATAGAGTTCTGCAACTATTAAATGTGTCTCTTTAGTTGTATTAGAATACTGAAAGTTGCCTGTATCAGTGGCAATTGCAGCATACAGTGCTTCTGCAATCTTAGCGTCTATTGTCTGTCCCATCGCTTTTAAAAGATAATAGACTATCTCTGCAGTAGCTGCAGAATCGGAGTTCACATAATTTAAATCTGCAAAATATTCATTTGTCAGGTGATGATCTATGGAAACTGTTACTTTTCCATTTAAAAAGATCTCTTTACGGTTTTCTAGCCTGGCTAAATCGCTGCAATCAACTGCAAGGCACACGTCAATATTGTCACTTGATGAATATTCGTTGATGCAATAGCCTTCATCTAGAAAAGCCAAATTAGAAGGCAAATCTTCTTCGATTAAAATATGGGCCTCCTTGCCTTGTAGTCTCATTGCAATACATAGAGCAACCGATGATCCCAAGGCGTCTCCGTCAATTCTTACATGCGGAAAAATTAATATTGATTTTGCCTTTTTTAGTTCTTCGACTATTTTATCTAAACTAGTATTCATTTCCCATATCATTCTTTTCTAAATTTGATATTACCTTTGAAATACGGCGCCCGTATTCAAGAGAAGTGTCTATTTTAAACACTAAATCAGGTACATGACGTAGTTTTATTTGTCTGCCAATCTCTCTACGTATCAAACCCTTTGCACTATTAAATGCATCCAGTACCTCTTGCTTACGCTCATCACTGGCATATTCTTGGGATGTTTCTCCTAGTACAGTTATGTAAATTTTTGCATAACTGTAATCTCCTGAAACTTCAACGGCAGAAATGCTGACAATTCCAGATAATCTGGGGTCTTTTATTTCTCTATATAGCAAATCACTTACAAGCCTACGTATTTCTTCTCCAATCCAGCCTGCTTTGTACCGTTTTTTCATTTTTTTACCTCGCTATTTCTTCCATCTGGAAGGCTTCGATTATATCTCCTTCTTTAATATCGTTATAGTTCTCAATTCCGATACCACATTCATAACCTTGCATAACTTCCCTAACATCATCTTTGTATCTCTTCAATGATGAAATTTTACCTGTATGAATAACTACACCATCTCTAATAAGTCTTATATCTGCATTTCTTTGTACCTTGCCTTCAAGAACATATGCTCCACCAACTTTGCCGACGCCTGGTACTTTAAATATGTTGCGGATTTCAATTTTGCCCATAATAACTTCTTTATATTCAGGATCTAACATTCCCTTAATAGCTGCTTCAATGTCGTCTAAAACATCGTAGATGATTTGATAGGTTCTTATTTCTACCTTTTCACGTTCAGCTATTTCGGTGACCTTGCTTGTTGGTCTAACATTAAATCCTATGATAATAGCGTTTGCAGTATTGGCAAGCATTATGTCAGACTCTGATACAGTACCAACTCCACTATGAATTATTTTAATTTTTACATCATCTGTTTGTAATTTCTCCAGTGATTGGATCAAAGCACCAACTGAACCTTGCACATCGGCTTTAATTATTAAGTTTAATTCCTTTGCCTCTCCCTCTTGGATTTGGCTAAACAATTCTTCTAAAGTAACGCTCGAATCTTTGGCCATTACCTCTTCTCTAAGCTTCTGTTTTCTTTGTTCAGCTATTTCTCTTGCGATTTTTTCATCTTTTACTGCATGGAATTCATCCCCTGCTTCGGCAACTTCGGTAAGCCCAATAATTTCAACCGCTGTAGCGGGACCTGCCTTACGGATTCTTTCTCCTTTAGAGTTAACCATAGCCCTTACTTTACCACTACATACTCCTGCCACCAATGGCATTCCCGTCTCCAGTGTTCCATTTTGAACCAGCAAGGTTGCAACAGGACCCTTTGATTTATCCAAGCGGGCCTCAATAACAGTACCTTTAGCCAATCTGTTCGGATTTGCCTTCAATTCCATCATTTCTGCCTGAAGCAATATCATTTCCAGCAGATTAACAATACCTTCACCCTTTTTAGCTGATACAGGAACGCAGATTGTTTCCCCGCCCCATTCTTCAACAAGTATGCCATGTTCTGCTAGGTCTTGCTTTACTTTGTCAGGGTTGGCTGTTTCCTTATCCATCTTGTTTATAGCTACTATAATAGGAACCCCTGCAGCCTTAGCATGATTAATAGATTCCACTGTCTGAGGTTTAACACTATCGTCCGCTGCAACTACTAAAACTGCAATATCTGTTACATGTGCTCCTCTAGCACGCATAGCAGTAAAGGCCTCATGCCCAGGAGTATCTAAGAATACAATTCTTTGATCGTTTATAACGACCTCTGATGCACCGATATGTTGGGTAATTCCACCAGATTCAGTATCTGTTACGTTAGTTTTACGTATAGCATCAAGAAGAGATGTCTTTCCATGGTCAACGTGCCCCATTACAGTGATAATTGGAGGTCTTGGCACTAAATCCTCTTCTGGATCTTCGAAATCCTCCAGACCCTCCTCGACAATATCTTCTTCAACTTTAGCCACAACAATATTTACTCCTAAGCTTTCACCAAGTAAAACAACAGTATCCTCATCTAAGTTCTGGTTAACGTTAGCCATCACGCCTAGCTCCATTAAGGCAAGAATTATTTCTGATGTACTCCTACCAATTTGTTCTGATAAACCCCTTACTGTAATAGGAACGTTTACAATTTTTGAGCCTGGCTCAAGATTTTCAAGCAGTAATTTATCTTCTGACTCCGCAGCTGGCTCGGCTTTTTGTTTACGTGATTTCTTAGGGGCAGCAGGTTTTTCCATAGATCTCCTAGTTTCTACTACTTTCTTTTTCTGTTCTGGTTTATCCTTTTCCTTCTTAGCTTTTTTACTTTTCTTGCTCGAAATACCTGATTCATCTATATCATCTTCAAAGTCTTTCTTCTTAAGATCTCTTTCAGACATTTTCTTTTTAGGTGCTTTCTTCTCTATCCTGTCTTCAGCTTGTTTCGCAACTTGCTTTTCTTTCTTTTTCTCTGCTTTTTTAACAGATGGCTCTGGCTTCGTTTCAACTACCGTATCTGCTTTTGGAGTCATCTTTTCTTCAGGTATTTTCTTTTCTTGAACTTTTGCTTCTACTTCTTCTACAATTTCTGCTTTCTTTGGTTCTTTATCTCTTACAGGTTGTAAAGATGCGGATTTAGGTAGAGGAACTCCTATAGGAGGTTGTGAAGTTTTTTGTCCTGAAGGAACAGCAGAAGATGCCTTGGGTTTCTGCGAAGTTTTAGTTGGTTTTTCTTTAGCTGGTTTCTGTTCTGCCTTTGCTTTCTGTTCTTTCGCAACAGCAGCTTTTTTTGTAGCAACAGCAGCAGGCTTAACAGAAATTTTTACTTCTTCCTGTTCAGCCTTCTCCGGTTTTTTAGTTGCCACTTTTACAATTTTTGTTTCTGCTGATTTTCTTCTACTATGCAATATCATATTCCTAATTGCTTTCGCATCTATATCTGATAAAACACTATTATGGCTCTTCGCTTCAATTCCCATTGCATTAAGCTTTTCCAGTAATTGTTTACTCTCCATATCCAAAATTTTAGCTAATTCATATACTCTTATTGACATACACACACCTCTCTATTCTTACTCACTATTCTGACCGCTACCATCAATCTCTCTCAATATGGCCGCCGCTAAATTTTTATCAGTTATTCCAAATATACCTCGGCCTACTTCCCCAGTCATCTTGGACAAAGACTCCTTTGTTCCATATAAGCGAAATTGAACTCTCTGGGCTTCAGCTAACCTTTTGAACTTTTGGATAGTATTCTCAGTCAAATCTACGGCCAGAATAAGGA
>JAAYHT010000239.1 GCA_012735285.1 Clostridiales bacterium
ACAAAATAACAGTTTGTATACCTTTTAGCTGAATTCGTAATTTTCTGATATTTATAGCGTTCAAATTCCAGCCAAAGTTCTATTGTATTACTTTATTCTAAACATTATAATTGAACTATTATGAGGTGATAAATTGAAACATTTAAAGAATTTTATATACGGAATTTTATTAGGCATAACCAACATTATCCCCGGCATAAGCGGGGGTACTATGGCGGTTGTTTTAAATATTTATGACGATATACTCTATGCCATCAGTTGGAAGAATTATAGAAAGCACTTACCTTTTTTAAGTGTTCTAGGAATAGGTATTCTAGTCGGAATCTTTGGCTTTAGTCATACAGCAACCTTCTTGCTCGAAAACTATCAAATGCAAGTTTACTATTGCTTTATAGGTTTAATTTTAGGAAGCATACCACTTATATATAAAAAAGCGCGCCATGATAAGGTTAAGCCGCGCAACATAGTCATATTTATTCTTGCCTTAGCCTTTATGATACTATTGACTTTACTAAGCAATGATAGCTCAATTATTAGTACACTAGAATCTCCTGATGGAAGTACAAGTACCATATTTGCAGGCCCCATTATCTTACTCTATCTCTGGTTGTTTGTTGTAAGCATAATCTCAACAATTTGCATGATCCTGCCTGGAATAAGTGGCTCCTTGATAATGCTACTTCTAGGTACCTATACCATAGTTATTGAAGCTGTATCTAACTTGTATATGCCAATCCTTGCTCCAGTAATTTTGGGGATAATAATAGGTGGAATTATGGGAGTTAAATTTATTAAAAAACTTTTACGATTTCATCCCCAAGCATTGTATTTCGCCATATTAGGATTGATTATTGGCTCACTATTCTCTATCTACCCGGGCTATCCCGGTGGAATCCAGGGCATACTCTGTATAATCCTTATGATAATATTTGCTACGATCTCTTATCTGTTCTCATATATCAATAAAGGGTGAGTATCAAACTCACCCTTCAGTAGTAAAGTTGTCGAAATAACCTTGGATGTAGATGATAGGCGTACCCTTGTCTCCACTTCCCGAAGTCAGATCACAAAGGGACCCGATCAGATCCGTTATTTTCCTCGGTGTTGTACCTAGGGAACAATTGCTGTCCTTTGTACTCTCATCCTTATTCTTAATATACTCTGCAATCGCTTCTTCAAGCTCCTTGCCTGATAAATGAGCGAAATCATTATCTGCCAGGTATTTTAGCTTTACTTCATTAGGCCATCCTTCCAGCCCCTTAGTATAACCCGGAGATACAACTGGATCAGCCAGCTCCCATATCTTAGTTGCCGGATCTCTGAAAGCGCCATCGCCATATACCATAACCTCTATCTTCTTACCTGTCAGTACAAAGAGTTTCTTTTGAATATTATTCACGAACTCCGTGCAGTTATCAGGAAAGAGTTTAACTAATTCTTCGGTGGCTGTATTTGAACCTAATAGCCCATATTTACTATTAAAGCCGCTTCCATCAACGCTCTCAGTCAAAATATCATCTAAGCCAAGTACAATCTCTGCACCTGCTTCCTTTAATACATCTTTTGTGCGCTTTCTGCTATGAATATCACAGGTTAGTACTTTCTTTGTGAAATCTAAGATTGTCTTCGGGTTATTGCTGAATATTATTTCAGCCTCAGCACCTTCCCCTTCTATAATTTCCTTATAGAAAGATACGTAATCCATACCCGTTATAGGATGCTTGGATTCTCCAAAGAGATCTTCAAACTGCTTCAGAGTTAATACATCAGAATAAGGA
>JAAYHT010000240.1 GCA_012735285.1 Clostridiales bacterium
AGGCACCACAGTCCCGGGAGGTCTGACTTACAGAGAAAGTAATCTGGCGCTTGAGATGGTAGCTTTAACAGGCAAACTCATAAGCGCAGATTTTGTTGAAGTCAATCCTCTCATTGACAATCAGAACCAAACAGCCAAAACAGCAGTAACCCTTATCGGTTCATTAATGGGTGAATGGCTGATCTGAAATGCTTACACAAAAATAGCACCGACTTTGGTGCTATTTTTCTTCTGCCTCTATTGCTACAATACAATGCAAATCATGTATTCCCTTCCTTCATCTGAAACTTTTTGGAGCGATCTTTGTACCTTGACACGGATGTTTTCAGGCACATTAGCAAGTTTGGACTCCATTTGCTCTGTAACCATCTCATGGAGTGATTTGCCAAATATGTTGGTATTCCAAATCTTTGAAGGATCACTTTCAAACTCACTTATAAGGTGTTCGATTAAATCTTCACTCTGACGCAAGCTACCTACTACAGGTGCAATCTCAGTAGTTACATCGGTTTTAATAATATGTAGGCTTGGTGCTTTCGCTTTTAATCTGATTCCGAAATTGCTACCCTGTTTAAATATTTCGGGTTCTTCTAAGGACATCTCAGAAAGATCAGGTTGAACTATGCCATAGCCACTCTCTTCGACTTGCAACATTGCCGCTGCAAGTTTGTCATAAGCTTTTTTGGCAACTGCTAAGTCGCGCATTAATGGGAAGAATTGTCTGTCATTCTTAACTTCACATTCCGTAATTTCACTTATAACCTGATAGAATAGCCCGTCGACAGGTTCGAGAGTAACCTCAACTACACCATTGCCCAGATTAATATCTTTGATTTCTACTTCTTTTACAAGCTCACCATCAGCTAGAACCTTAACCGTATCTCTGATATCCTTAATGTTATTAAATTTATTACACCATTCTTTGATGCTTGCTATAATAGTTGACTTTATACGATGATCATTTGGTAACCCCTCAATAAATCCAGGCAATTTGAAACCAATTTCGACGGCTGGGAATTGATGAAGAACTTGAAGCAGAATGTCATTTAGTTGTTTGGTACTCATCTTAGCACAGTTTACTGCTATGACAGGAGTAGCATACTTCTCTTCGAGATTTTTTCTTAATTCCTGAGTAGCAATATCATTAGGAGAGGTTGTGTTCAACACGATGACAAAGGGTTTATTTAACTCTGAAAGTTCTTTAACCACTCTTTCTTCTGCAGTAACATAATCCTCCCTGCTGATATCACCTATAGTACCGTCGGTCGTAACTAAGATACCTATAGTGGAGTGATCTGTAATTACTTTTCTTGTTCCTATCTCTGCTGCTTGAGTAAAAGGTATTCTTTCTTCAAACCATGGGGTATTAACCATTCTTGGCTGACCATTTTCTAAATGACCTATGGCATTTTTCACCATGTAGCCTACACAATCCACCATTCGAACTTTAAAATGGATATTGTCCGCCAGATTTACTTCAACAGCATCTGCAGGAACAAATTTTGGTTCAGTTGTTGTAATTGTTCGACCGCTTCCACTTTGAGGCAACTCATCCCTTACCCGTTCCTTTATATGGATATTGTCAACATTAGGAATTACCATCAGATCCATAAACCTTTTTATGAATGTGGATTTTCCAGTTCTTACGGGACCTACTACACCTATGTATATATCTCCCTGTGTCCTTTCTGCAATACTTTCATATATATTCAGGTTTTCCAAATATAACCCCTCCTTTATTTACACTATGTCTGTACAATATATTAAAAAGGTTAATTGTTTATGCACAAAAAGTGTAAAGGAGGGGTTTATGAAAGAATTAGGCCTAGGATATATAATCTATAGATTAACAGCGTGGCCGATTAAACTGAAAGTGCTGCTTTCAGTAATCTTAACATCTATAATTTCTCCAATTAAATTGTCAGGTGCTTCAAAGTTGACTAGTTTATGACCATCAGTTCGTCCAGTATATAATTCTTTATTTGTCTTACTTAAACCTTCAACCAATACTTTTTCTATCTTTCCTATCATCATGCGATTCTTTTCCGCTGAAATGCTGTTTACTGCCTCTACTAATCTATTGAATCTCTCATGTTTTACATCTTCTGGTACCTGGTCTTCGTAATTCTCAGCAGGAGTCCCTTTTCTTGTCGAGTAAAGGAAAGTGAAGGCTGAATCAAATCTAACCTTGTCAACTACATCAAGAGTATCTTGAAAATCCTCTTCGGTTTCACCTGGAAAGCCTACAATAATGTCTGTTGTTATAGCAATATTAGGTACGGCATTTTTTAATTTATCTACTAATTCCAAATATCCTTCTTTAGTATACTTCCTGTTCATTCTCTTCAATACTTTTGAGCTTCCCGATTGAACCGGTAGGTGAATATGCTTGCAAAGTTTATCACAATCCACGAAGGCTTTAATTAATCTATCCGATAGATCTTTGGGATGGGAAGTCATAAAGCGAATTCTCTCTAAACCTTCAATATCGTTTAGAGCATAGATGAGTTCAGGAAAGTGTGTATTTTCATCACCCTTATATGAATTAACATTCTGTCCAAGCAATGTAACTTCCTTAACTCCATCGTCAACCAGATCCCTAATTTCTTTTATAATATCCTCTGGTTTTCTACTCCTTTCCCTTCCCCTTGTATATGGGACTATGCAATAGGTACAGAAGTTATTGCAACCATACATAATATTTACAAAGGCCTTGAATTTGTGCTTGCGCTTGCTTGGAAGACCCTCAACAATTTCCTCACCATCTTCCCATATGGATATTGCTTTAGTCCGTTCGTTGAGTATATTAGAAAGAAGCTTTGGAAACTCATGTATATTGTGAGTTCCGAAGATTATATCAACCCAGGGGTATTTAGACTTTATAGTATCTATAATATGTTGCTGCTGCATCATACATCCGCATACGGCTAATATAAGGTCGGGTCTGTTCATCTTAAGGTTTTTAAGCAGGCCTAAAGTTCCGAAAAATCTATTATCTGCATTTTCTCTAACACTGCATGTATTAATAATTATTATATCTGCTTTATCCCTATCCGGATTTTCTTTAAAGTTCATTTCATCTAGCATTCCGGCAATTCTTTCCGAGTCATGTTCATTCATTTGACATCCAAATGTTTGTATAAAAAAAGTCTTGCTCAAAGTAACTCTCCTTCTTCAATTTTTTCGCTAGATATTGTACCACTTTTTCTTGACTAATACAAAGAAAAGTTATAAACTGTTTTTTAATATAAATTACACAGTATTATTATGCAAAGTGAGGTCTATATGAATACGGAACAAATAAATTATTATTTAGGACTAAATCATAAAGAGAATATCTTAAAGGCAAGGGAAAATCTAAAGCCGATTATAAAGCAAACTAGTTTAATATACAGCGAATATTTCAGTTCGGAATATGGCGCTAATATATATATTAAGCCTGAGAATCTTCAGAAAACCGGTTCTTTTAAATTGAGGGGTGCCTTTAACAAGATCGCATCCTTATCAGATGAGGAGAGGAAGCGTGGGATAATCTGCTCTTCTGCCGGCAATCACGCTCAAGGTGTTGCTTTATCAGCACATGAAAAAGGAATTCATGCAGTTATTGTTATGCCTAATGTTACACCTCTGATTAAAGTGGATGCTACTAAGGAGTATGGAGCTGAAGTAATATTGCACGGTGATGTATATGATGAATCATACCGTTATGCGATGAAGCTTTCAGAAGAGAAAGGTTATACCTTTGTTCACGCCTTTGATGATTATGACGTAATATGTGGACAAGGAACCATTGGTTTAGAAATCCTGGAAGAGCTTGAAAATGTAGACGAAATACTAGTACCAATTGGCGGCGGCGGACTAATCAGCGGCATTGCTTTAGCGGCAAAAGCCCTTAAACCTTCGGTGAAAATAATAGGGGTTGTACCCGTTGGCGCAATGGCCATGAAGATCTCAGTTGAAGAGGGTCAGATTACGCGATTAGCTTCCATAAGAACTTCTGCTGATGGGGTGGCTGTAAAACAGCCCGGAGAACTTACCTTCGCAATTGTTAAAGAATACGTTGACGATATTATTACCGTAACTGAAAAAGATATTATGGAAGCAGTGCTTCTTATTATAGAAAAGCACAAGCTGGTATCAGAATTGTCCGGAGCCATACCTCTAGCAGCTCTTAAAAAGCGAGCCAAACCAAACAAGAACATAGTTTGCCTGATTTCCGGAGGAAATATTGACGTTGTAACAATGTCATCGATTATAAATCAAGGTATGATAACCCGCGGCCGTATTATGTGCTTCTCTGTTGAATTACCAGATAAGCCCGGCCAGCTGGTTAAAGTGGCACAGATCCTGGCTGACTGCGGCGCAAATGTAATAGAACTTGAGCATAATCAGTTTAAAGCTATTGATAGATATTCTAACAAAGTTTTACTTGAAGTTACTGTTGAAACAAATGGAGATGAACACATTAAGCAGATAATATCTGAATTAGAGGACCATAATTTTTCAATAAATCGTGTATATTAGGCCCCTATTTAACAACATTAATGTAGTCAAGCCTACCCCCTTCTGGTCCATGGAGGTGTCTGCCCACCCTCCTTTGTTTTTCTAGAAAACTCCAAACATCATCAGTAAACTGTTCACCAGGACATATGGTTGGAATACCCGGCGGATAAGGAACAATTAGATCCGCCGATATTCTACCCTTTACTTGATCCCAAGCCACCTTTTCAGTTTTTGCAAAATGGGCTTCCCTTGGAGACATGATCTGCGGCGGCATGGGCGGCAATTCTTCATCCCATGAAAGGGCTTCTCTTTCACCTTTGAATCGCCTATAGATATCTTTAAGGGCCAAGTAGAGCCTGTCCAAATCATTTTGTGTCGTTCCAAGCCCAAGCACACAAACTCCGTAAAAATAGTCACCTAACTCTATCTCAACCCCATAATCTTTACGAAGGATTGAATGAAGCTCATATCCTTGTAATCCTAATTCTCTGGCAGAGATAACGATTCTTATAGGCTCGTAGGCATAAACGCTGTAACTGCCGATAAGAGAATCATCTAATACTTCAATACATGGTATTTTACTTATCCGCTTCTTTGTTTCATCTATCATTACCATCAGATTATCTAAAATTGAAGGTCCTTTTGTTGCTATGAAGCTTCTCGCAATATCAAGGGATGCCATTAGGATATATGATGGGC
>JAAYHT010000241.1 GCA_012735285.1 Clostridiales bacterium
CCAGTATAATGGGCCTTTTAGATAAAAATACGCATTAGAACCCATAAATGCAAATGCACTCCACCAAGTCGCTGCTACTGTAAAGAATACAGCGATTGATCCCATGCCTCTTCCTTGAACAAAGAAATCTTCAGTAGTAGGTATTGATTTCCTTCCTGCGATAGCGCCAATAACTAGCGGTATTATCATAAATAATGCAATAATTAAAAGTGCGGCAACACTGCTACCTGTCATTTCTTCTCACCACCTTCGGAATTACCTTCGCCCCAATTTACTCTATATGCATAGAACAAAACTATACACATAATCGCCCACAGGATTATTATATAACCATAAATAAAAGGCAAACCGAAAATAAATGGTTCTACTTTATCATGGAAAAATAAAACCCCAGGGAATTCCATTGCGGCAAACCCAATAATCAGTATCAGCCAAATTAATTTGCTTACACCGCTCATTTTACGCTTAGTCATATATAATACCCCCCTCTCTTAATTATTGGTTTTGACTTAGTTTAATTGTATCACGGGCTTATTAAAGTAATGTAAAAGAATATTTAAAATTTTCTAAAAATTTTCGTTAGTAAATTATCAAAAAATTAGGCTTGTAATATATCTAATAGACAAAAAATGTGAATAAGCTTTAAGTATCGTTGGAATTGCAAGACTTAAAGATATAACAAAGAAATGCAAAACAAAAAAGATCGTTAAAAAACCAAACAAGTTATTGAGTAGTACCTTATGACCTTACCAAATCAGCAAAATGAGCACCAGTTACCTTAATTAAATCAGGCACCGATAATTCAACTTGCAAGCCTACCTTTCCTGCACTTACCACTATGCAATTATGATTCGAAGCACTAATATCAATGGCTGTCTTATACAATTTTTTCATTGATATTGGAGAACATCCACCCTTTATGTAGCCTGTTACTTTTGTAATATCTTTAGAAGGAATCATTTCGATCTTCTTTTCTTTGAAGAAGGCTGCGGCTTTTTTTAAATCAAGTTCCAAGGCCACTGGTATTATACATACGTAATATTCTTTACTGGTTCCCTGCGTAACAAGGGTTTTAAATACCCTATCCGGCTCTATACCTATTTCCGTTGCTACAGACACTCCATCCAGAAACCCTTCAGGAGCATTGTAGCTCATTAATCTATACTCTATTTTATTTGAATCAAGCAATCTTATTGCATTGGTTTTCTTAGACATATTAAGCTCCTATTAAAAGTTTTTGCAACTAATATTCTATAGATAATCTTTGGAAAAAGAAAGGCTAAATATTAATTTCTTTTGAGACCATTTGCTTTAAATAATTAATAAATAATACTACAGGTATCGATATGAAAAACCACAGGATTGTAAACAATAAACAAACCTGTCCCATAAAATTAAATCGAAAATGAGAATAATCCCAAACGTTCCAGTTGAAAAACAGGTTGAATACACAACCAAAAATAAACTCAACAAAAGTTATTATTAACGCCCCTAGAAGGCATTTTTTAAATAAAGATAATTCTTTGTAGCGTAAAAATGCATGGTATAGAATAACTAAACACAATCCTCCGGCTAAAAACATAGTCCAATGGGTATAGCCTCTGAATAAGATTTCTATGCTGCAGTATAAAATTGCTCCGATTATAAAAATTTGCAGATTTTCGAATACCCTTTTCATTGTCACTCCCTCTATATTATGTTATAGATAGTTTCTTTCAGAAATTTAAAAATACAATCTGCAAATACTGGTATAATATAGGAGTTAATAAAATTGATTCAATTGCAGAATCATCGAACCCTAGTAATGTGGGCTTTGGATTGTGCAAAACTGCCCTTGGAGCAATTTGAAATAAAATATCCTGATGAGCGCAGACCCAGAACCTGCTTAGAATTATGTGAATCTTGGGCGAGGGGTAAAATCAAAATGCCTATAGGGTTACCCATCTATGAGCTGACTTCTCTAGTATTGAAATGTGGTATAGATAGCTTTCAAAAACCAGTTGACGAAAAGATATATTATTATCACGATTATAAACTAAGACTTGATTGGGCTGGTTTCTTACTTAATAAATAAAAAAATAGAATGGAGCGGATGAAGGGAATCGAACCCTCGTGTCCAGCTTGGGAAGCTGGTGTTCTGCCATTGAACTACATCCGCAGATTATAAACCTCGACTTTAATATTATATTAATTTCAATCAAATA
>JAAYHT010000242.1 GCA_012735285.1 Clostridiales bacterium
CTCTTTTTCTTCACCTGTAGGGCTTGGTATATTGACTAAATCCACTGTCATTTCAACAATTTCTTTTTTTAATAATTCATCAAGACTTTTTATAACTGATTCTGAAATTTCATCCATAATCATTTTTCCCATAACAAACTTCCTCCTATTTGTTTACGTTAAAATATGATAATCTTAACCCTTCAATATCATGTAACCCTTTTAAACATTAACGCCTAGTGTGTTGCATAAAACTGCGTAGAGATTTTCTAAATGTTCTTTCGATAAACGATATGCCTCTTCAGGATCTTTGTTCTCCAAAGCAATCAAAATCTTTTCCGCTTCTTGAAGTGAACCCTGCAAGCGAGTGTTTGTGCATTTTGTTGTGTACAGACGAATCCGCTCCGAATAATAGAATAGGTCTTTACAAATCCGGCCAAGATATTCACCGCAATGATTAAAAATAAACATATGTAGTTGGTCATCAAATTCTTTTTGCAGTTGATAACGTTTATCTATATCTAACATCTTTACCTTCTCAAATTTTTCCCGAATTGGCACAAGATCCTTGGGATTTATTCTTTCAGCTGCAAACTTTGCTGCTAAAGGATCGTTTGCAATTTTAATCCGAAAAATTTCAAGAAGATCAAAAGGCGAAATTTCTGCTACAAATGTACCAACTTGTGGTTCTATAATAACTAAGCGGTCCTGTTTTAAACGACGAAGCGCATCACGAATAGGTGATCGACTGACACCGTACTTTTCTGATAAGATTGTTTCGGAAATTTTTTCTCCAGGCGGAATTGTTAATCTTAAAATATCCTTTTTTAATATGTCATAAATTTGTTCATTCTTTGCACCTTTTATACTTGTACTCAACAATGCAATTACACACTCCTTGAATTAATTGACATACTAGTATACAAGTTTTATTAAAAAAGCTTGCAAATTTTATTTCATTACATAATATGCTTGTTCAAGTTCATTATTCCACAATGCAATAAAAATCTTTTCAGCTTCTAGAATGTAAATTGAGGTAACAAGTTAGAATGGATTTAAGAAAAATAATTAAAAAAAGGACTATAGAAAAGCAAACTTTTCTATAGTCCCTGACTGAATAGTCTCTCTTGTTATATTGTCCACTGATTGTGAATAATACCTACTAACTTCCATTCGTTTTGATATTCTTCAAAGACTAACCTTAGGCTTTTCCAATCCATACCCTCATATTGAGGATCGAATCCTGGGAAATAGTATTCTACAATGATGGGATCTTCATATACTTCAAATTGATTTTCTAGCATGTTTCCAAAGCTTAAAACTTCGTTGTATCCGATTTGTTCGGCATTCTTGAAATCTTCTGAGTATATGAACTCCTCATAGTATTCGCTTGGAGTCAGCTTTATTTCATCTCCTGTGCCATCATAGTATCCCCAGGTGTATTCTTTTTTATCTTCAAAGAAGTTTTTCATTTCTTCTTTACTGAATACTACATCCTCTTCGATTGAAACATTGGTATAGGGGGTAAATCTTAGGCCTTTTTCCGGATGTGTATATTCTGCAATTGTTTCTGCATCCTTTTCACTGATTGCTTCAATTACCTTATTGGCTCTTTCTTCAATTATTTGCTTAGCTGATTCAGGTTTAATGATGCCATCCTCTGTGTATTCAATTTCTATCTTGTTTTCTTCTTCTTGGTTGTTCCCTTCTTGTCCGTTGTTACCTGCACAAGCTGTTATAGTTAAGGCTAATATTAAGATTAGTGAAATTATAAATGCTTTTCTTTTCATGTCATTGTCTCCTTATGCTGTTATTTACTATTCTCCTCTGCTACATCAAGCAGGGTTATGTAGATATTGGCTACAATCTGGTAGAGTTCAGGAGGGATTTCCTCTCCAACCTCTAGTTTGGACAAAAGTGTTGAGGCACTTTCATCATGGTATACCGATACTCCATTTTCTATTGCAACCTGTATTATTTTCTGTGCTATATGTCCTGTTCCTGAAGCTACTATGCGGGGTGCGCTGTCTTCTTCAGGCTCATATTTCAGTGCCACTGCACTTAGTTCTTTTTCCTTAGATTTTGACATCGAATCCTACCTTTCTTTGAGCAAGCTTAGGAAATCGCTTAACTATCTTCTGATTACCTGTATAAACTCCTACTTCATAGTTAGATAGAGTATAGCCTTGCTCTTCTATCATTGTTCTTAGGTTTGACTTAATAGCCCTTATACTGCTTAATAATGCTTCAGGACAGTTAATGCTTAGATCTATCCTCTTGTCTTTTTCTATTAGGTCTACTTCAAAATCCCCATATTTATCCGACTGGATGGTGAAATAGATATTGTTGTATTTCTTATCTTGATTCTTTTCATCTTTTTTATTCTTATCTATGAAAAACTCCCCATATGTATTTTCATCTAAGTAGCGTAGAGGTATCATGTAGTGTATTAGGGACATTATGGGACTTTCACTTTGTAGCATCTGTGTAAGTAAATTCTGTGCAGTATTGGTTATCTTATAAGGTCCTTCCCTATCAAGGGCCTTTCTAATTAGTGTAGGCATGTCTGCCTTTTCAAACTTAAGTCCGAGCTTTGCAAGCTCCTTTATTTCTATCTCATCCTTTAAGATGATCTCCTTTACTTCCTTGGCATGATCAAAGACCATCTTTTTCATCTCGGCTATATCTTCATCCTTAAGGCTTGTTATCTGTTTTAGTTCATTCCCTAGCTGTATTATTGCCTGCTCAAGCCTTTCAGGGTCCCCCTTATCATATCTGACTGCATGATGAACTATGGCCATAATGGTGTTAACTACCCTTTTATTTGCCTGATACTTTTTAGCAAGCTCAGATAAAAATGGAATCAGGTCATTTTTAAGATAGCTGTTTACATCCTTAAAGTCAGAAAGTTTTTCTAAGTTTGCAATATGTTGATTTAATATTTGCTTATCTTCTTCTGATATCATTTCTAATAGAAGGTTTGATTGTATGATAACTGCCTTTTGTGAGTTTCCAAGGTTAACATGGCAGTCAAAATGTTTCAGTATGGAGATTATTGCTTCCTTTATCTGAGGCTGCCCTTCTATTTTAGACAGTTTTCTAAGACTGTCAAAGAACTCCCCTTTAAATATCGTGGCAGCCTGATCCCTTTCTACAAGCTCATCAAGCAGTTCACCTGGGTAGGTGAACATTTTGAATAAAAAATCTTCCGATATAGTGGAAGAATCACCGAACAACATTGTAAGTAACACTAACTTTCTCATGGACATGGCTAAGGAGTTAGTGTCTTTTAATAGGGGTTTAAATATCTCCTTGTTTAATATATCTAAAATCAGTGTTCTGGTATCTTTTTGTTCAGGAAGCTGTTCTTTAGGACCTACTACTATGGGTTTTTCCAGATCAAAGATAGCATCTGTTGTTTTTCGCTTAGGAACACTTTCAACTTGCTTTGGTGAGATAGTTGATGTAATCTTTAGTATATCTACCACAATAATCCCCTTCTCTGCTTTTACAAGTATTATACCCACAAGATAATCTTTTGTAAAACACTAATATTTCTAACTTTACTGCCGATAAATACATATAAGGACTGTTTATAATAAATTTATTATTCGGAAAGGTTGAAACCAATGTCAAACGATTCTATGTTAGAAATGTACTTGTTTGAAACAACAACATTACTCGATCAGTTAGACTCCATCCTGCTTGAATCAGAAGAAAACGAAAAGCTGTCTTCGGAAAACATCAATGAGATCTTCCGTATCATGCATACCATAAAAGGTTCATCAGCTATGATGGAGTTTGACACCATATCACATACAGCACATAAGGTGGAAGACCTCTTCTATTTCGTCCGAGATAACGGAGTAGAAGACCAATACTTCGATGACCTTATGGATCTGGTCTTAAAGGTATCCGACTTCTTAAAAGTTGAGATTGATAAGATACATAGCAATCAACCCTTGAGTTCGGAAAACAACGAGCTCATAGAGCAAATTGAAGATTTGCTAGCTATTATGGAGAGCAACCAGAAAGTTCCCGATAAGGATCAAAAGAAAGAACAAAAAGAAGAAAAAGCAGAAAAAGATATTCCTGAAGGAAATCAAGTCTACTATCTACATGTACATTTTGACGCAGACTCAAAGATGGAAAATGTACGTGCATTCATGTTAATTAACAAGCTGGAGACCATCGGAAAGGTACTCGCTTCAGTTCCCGATGATCCGAGCAATAACAAGGATGCAGCCTCATACATAGCCCAAAACGGTTTTTATGTAAGCCTTTCCTCTTCCTTAAGCAAGGAAGAAGTCCTTGAAATAGCTAAAGGAACTTTATCTGTTAATTCAGTGAGATTCGTAGACAAGCTTCCTGAAGAAGAGGTTGAAGAAGAAACAGTTGTAGAAACAAAACAAAAAGAACAAGCCACTGATACAACTGCTACAGCTGCAGCTAACGGCAGACAAGCTAAGCAGAATCTAATCAGTGTGGATTTGAATAAATTAGATACCCTGATGGATTTAGTGGGAGAAATCGTTATCACTGAATCCATGGTCATCAAGTCCCCCGACCTGGAAGGCTTAGAGCTGGAGAATTTCAACAAGAGTGCCCGTCAGCTCAGAAAACTTACTGATGAGCTTCAAGATATCGTAATGTCGATAAGGATGATACCCATATCATCCACTTTCCAGAAGATGCGCAGGTTGGTAAGGGACCTAAACAAGAAGCTATCTAGAAATGTGGAACTGGTACTCCTTGGGGAAACTACAGAAGTTGATAAGACCATTATAGATGCTATTGTGGATCCCTTGATGCACCTTGTTAGAAATGCAATGGATCATGGTATAGAAAGTGCTGAAGAAAGGATTGCGGCAAACAAGGACCCAGCAGGTCAAATAGTTCTCTCTGCTCAAAATGCAGGAGGCGACATCATCATTTCAGTCAGCGATGATGGTAGGGGCCTGGATCCTGATTTAATCTTAGAGAAAGCCAAGAGCAAGAATCTGCTTACAAAACCTGAAAATGAATATAGCCATAAGGAAATCCTTAACCTTATCATGATGCCGGGATTCTCCACTAAAGAAACTGTCAGCGAGTATTCAGGCAGAGGAGTGGGAATGGACGTCGTCAAGAAGAACATAGAAAAGATAGGCGGCACCGTTACCATTGAAAGTATTAAAGGGCAAGGTACTAATATATTGTTTAAGATACCTCTAACCCTTGCCATCATCCCAAGCATGCTGATAAGGGTTGGCAAGGAAATATATTGCATACCTATATCCAACATCAGAGAATCCTTTAAGCCTGCTGCAAAAGAGGTATTTAGCGATCCCGACAACAATGAGATGATAATGATCAGGGGTGCCTGTTATCCTATTATTAGATTATATGAGCTTTATAAAATTGAAGATGCCTGCCAGAACATTGAAGACGGCATCTTAATGCTGGTTGACACAGGAGAACGCTTAGCCTGCATCTTCGTAGATGAACTATTAGGAGAGCACCAGGTGGTTGTAAAGCCTATGCCCTATTATCTAAGCCAATTTAGAATTACATCATCGCTTGGCATAAGCGGATGTACAATTCTTGGAGACGGAAGTATAAGTCTAATATTAGATGTGGCAGGAATTCTAAACAACTATTAACTAGGGGATGAAGATGATTCGTTTAAAAGATGAAGAATTTGAAGCAATAACTTCCTTTATTAAACAAAACTACGGTATAAATCTAATAAAAAAGCGGCCTTTAATTGAAGGTCGTTTAAGCAATTATGTACAAAATCTTGGTTTTAGTAGCTACATGGACTATTTCGAATATGCCAAAAATGATAAGTCCAACGATGAGATGACCACACTGATAAACAAGCTTACTACCAACCATACATATTTCCTAAGGGAAAACACCCACTTTGAATTCTATAGGGATATAGTACTTCCTTGGATAGATAAAGAACTCAAGACCAAGGACCTTAGAGTATGGAGCGCCGGCTGTTCAACAGGCCAGGAGCCCTATACCCTTTCAATGATCACTTTAGATTATTTAGGACCCAACAAAGCCAGCTGGGACAGCACTATATTGGCA
>JAAYHT010000243.1 GCA_012735285.1 Clostridiales bacterium
GTTATATGCCTGTTGTTGCTTTGTTAACACAGTTTGATTATTTTTAATGGTCTTTAACTTTATTTTACCTATTTGCAATTTCTTTCTCCTTAAATTTTTATCCTTATATTTTTATAATAAATGTAGTTCAGAACAACTTATTATTATAGGGTAGAGTACCCTACCCTATATAATTAATATAAGTTTTGGACATCTATTATTAATAAATTATTCTTCTGCCCACAATTTAACAATCGTATCCGAATCTGTAACCTTTCCAAAGAAACGCTTAATATTTTCTATTGCACCGTCATGGGCAGGTTTAAACCAGGTTCCACAACCATCTTCAGCGACTACAACAAAGTAATCAAGACAACACGCATGACGAGCTGTTGTTTCTACACAGACATTAGTCGCACAACCTACCAAAACTACTGTTTCAACTTTTAAATTTCGAAGAAGAGAATATAAATGTGTATTTACAAATGCACTGAATCTGTGTTTTTCAATCACATAATCATCATCTGATACTTCTAGATCATATAACTCAACATTCCATGTTCCCCTTTGACAAATACCGATGTTAGCTATATCTTCATCTCCATCTGGTCGCATTTCCCATTGATATGAATAAGTAGTTTTATCTTCAACATTTTTAACGAATATTACTGGTACGTCATACTTATGGGCGCCATCTATAAGTTTATGTATTGCAGGCATCATTTTTCTTACAATGCTTGTGTCCAATCCTCTTTTGCCAAATGCTCCATCAGGATGACAAAATTCATTCTGCACATCAATTACTACTAAAGCAGATTTTGTCTCCTTAAAAATTCTGTCTAAACTTAATGGTTTCATCACAAACTCCTTTCCGGCAAACCTTCTGTTATGTTGAAAATGAGACCTGAAACCTTTTCAGGTCTCATTTAAACGGAGAACTTTTACACTACAGGTATTTCTATATAAGAGTCATATTTACCACCAGTGTATATGGTGTGGTTCCCTTTATTACGTGTTTTGATGCGGGAAGTTGGGAATTCAAATAATTGTAATTCTTTTGCTGAAATAGTTAGAACTAAAGTCTCTCCCTTTCTCCATACCATACCTAGTGGCCAAAATACGGTCTCTATTTCAACAATTTCATTTGGTTTTATTAATTCTTCTTCTTTGTGTTCATGACACCAATCGTATAATTCTCCCTTTACAACTTTCCTGTGTGATACTCTTAATCGACTTTCCGCTCCCATGAAATCGACACCCAAAACAACAGGATAGTTGGGCACTCCTATGGAATCCTCTTTATTTACGTACATGAACAGGTCCATATCATTACCTTCATCAGTACTTACGAAAAGGTGCGCTTTGAAATATCCACATAATTCAACATCTTCATTAAATGTTATACGGAATTGGATTTGCCCATCTTTATCTTTTCCAACAGCATAGGTGGCCTTGCTTTCTTCGTTAATAGGATCAAAGGAAAGCGACAGATCTTTGCCGTTTAGATAAAGCTTCTTATACTCTGTTCTAGGTATTGGGAAATCTTCCTCAGGTCGGTCCACAATATCGGGTCCCATAGGATCTAATAGGGAAACGCGAACTTTAGGTGTCTTAGGCCAATCGTTTTTTATTCCCTTCAGATAGTAATTGAAAAAGTCCCTTAGCTCATCACGGTATTTTGGAGTTTGCTGATCTGGCCATTCTTGTGTGTTATGTACTCTAAGCCATTTTTCTTTGGACGGAATCATATTCCATGCCCTAAAAGTGCCATAAGGATGAACGTTACTCGACCAACTAGCTACCATATACATTGGGATATCTATATTTTCAAATTGAACTCTTTTTTCCTTTTCCCAATAATCATTCATGAATGGATATTTTGTTAGCATAGCATAAAGGTCTTCTACACCTTCTTTTACTCGGAAAGTAGTTGTCAGAGCCTCCATAAACTCGGCAGCAGGTATTCCACCACGACATACTACATCCCTATATGTATCACTCCAACCTTCCCAAGGGGCTATAGCAGCTAAATGCGGTGGCTTATGTTGAGCGCCATAATATTGAGAAAATGCTAACCACGAATTTCCTACCATACCTACTTTCCCATTAGACCATTCTTGTGTGCCGAGCCACTCTACGGTATCATAAACATCATAACCTTCCTCGTTTCCACCATATAGTAGCGCCCCTTCAGAATGTGTGCTTCCTCTGGAGTCCACAACAGCTACTATGAATTCGTTTTTGACCCAATAATCCGGTTCAGGACCCTCAAATGTAGCAAGTCCGCACTCTAGTTTCTTCTTCATATGGGCTCTGTCTGCATACAAATCATAGTTGTTAGGCGGGTCAAGTTTCCCATAAGGAGTCCATGCCAGAACAACAGGATACTTCTTGCTCTCATCTACTGGCCTAAAGATATCTGCATACAAGGTGATACCATCACGCATCTTAATAGGCACATCTTTTTCATAAATTAAATCACAGCATATGGGACGATATCCTTCACCGTGGAGATAGCCTTTGGACAGAATTTTCTTAGTAGTTTCGAGTTTTGGCCACTTAAGATCCGGGCGGAAATGGCCAGTATCCATATCGGTTTCTACCGATTTGGAGAAAATAACCTCGTCAAATACACGGAATTTTTTAGTGAAATATTCTCTTTTCATCTTTACTACCCCCTTCAAATACTAAACGATTTTGGTAAAAA
>JAAYHT010000244.1 GCA_012735285.1 Clostridiales bacterium
CAAAATGGAAACGAAAAAATGGGCTACTACCACCGTTTATTAATCAAATCAGAAAATTTCTTTATCAAATTAAAAAAGGTGTTGGAGTTTTTAATGTTCCAGCACCTTTTTTGTCTACAGTCTGAAGTCCATAACAATTATGGACTTTTTGGTTTGCTACACTTATTAGTTATAACAGGAATATTGATGTATAATAATATAAAAACTGCAAGGAGTAATATAACTTATGACAGAACAGACTTTTAGAGTGGGTCCTATAAGGCCTCCAAGCGAGGCGGGAAGCTTGTTGATCCAAGTTACCAGAGGTTGCACCTGGAACAAGTGCAGATTCTGCGGATTATATAAAGATAACACTTTTAGGGCATACAGTGTAGAAAGCATTAAAAATGACATCGATGTAATAGCAGACTATGTGGAACGTATAAAACCATATATAGACAATCAAGGACGATGGGATAGGCTTGGTTTAAAAGGTGAAATTAACAAACTGTCTCCAACAGAAAG
The DNA here is from genome assembly GCA_012735285.1 of Clostridiales bacterium. Taxonomy (GTDB): domain Bacteria; phylum Bacillota; class Clostridia; order Peptostreptococcales; family Anaerovoracaceae; genus JAAYHT01. The sequence goes on from JAAYHT010000244.1 coordinate 505, forward strand.
GGAGAGCTTCTATGTCGTTTTGAATTGGCTAATGCATGGTGGAGAAAATGTTTTTTTACAGGATGGCAATTCCCTAGCTTTAAAGACCGATAGGGTAGTCGAAGTTCTTCAGTATTTAAGAAAACGCTTACCATGGATTAAAAGGATAACTTCCTATGCAAGAGCCGAGACCTTGTCAAGGATTTCTGCTGAAGATTACAAGAGATTGAAAGAGGCAGGATTGGATCGTATACATTCAGGTTTTGAATCCGGTTCTGATGAGGTTTTGGAATTGATAAATAAAGGGGTAACATCTGAGCAGGAAATTATTGCTGGTAAGAATATAAAAGAGTCCGGAATCGAATTCTCTGTATATTTTATGCCGGGTGTTGGCGGAAAAGATTTATCATATAAAAACGCTATTGAAACCGCTCGAGTAGTGAAAGAAATTGATCCTGACTATGTGAGAATCAGGACGGCTGTGATCAAAACAGACACTGAATTATGGGAATACGTTGAAAGTGGCATATTTAAGCTTTGTAGTGAAAATGAAAAACTAAACGAGATCAGAATACTAATAGAAAAAACTAAAGGGTGCAGCGGGATTTTGACAAGCGACCATGTGGTCAATTTACTACAAGGGCTAAATGGAAGGTTGAAAGAAGATAATGAAAGAATGCTTAATGCCATAGATGAATATTTTAACCTGCCTGAATCTGAGCAGAAGATATTCCAGCTAGCGAGGCGTAAACTCATGGTTACATTTGTAAAGGATCTAAAGATGCTATCCGAATTTCAGAGGGAGAAATTGGAGGAGATTACAAGAAGGATTACGGATGAAGATAAGTGGAATAGGATGTTGAATGAATTGTTAATGCAATATATTTAAGTATAATTTCTAGATTTATACGAAAAATAGTTTATAAACATTTTCTGATTGAGAGGTAGCTATGAAACAGTTTGCCTGCAATTGCTTGGAAGAACAATTTAAGCATCCGAATAAAGTATATGTGGATCTTTCTGATAGATTTAATGCGACTATATTATGTGCCTATAAGCCTAAAGATAAAGTCACACTTAGGAACATCAAACTTGATGTTAATTACTGTCCTAAGTGTGGTACTTTACTAAATAAAATTGATTAATAATGTTAAATTATATCTCTTTTAAAAATAAGGATAGTTCTTCTAAACCCTTTATTAAAATTTGTGTATTGTTGCAATAGCCTATACGGACATATCCTTCCATTTCTAAAGCAGAACCTGGTAGAAGCATTACTCCTTTATCGTTTTGAAGCTTTATACAAAATTCATCTGATTTCATAGGTACGTCAATTTTTAAAAGAGCAGTGGTGCCGGCTTTTGGCTCCACGTAGCTGATTCTTGCTTCCTGCGCAATCCATTCATCTAATATTTTTTTATTTTGTCTTACTATACTTAAGTTTCTATTTAAGATCTTATCTTTATTTTCCAGCGCTATAGTAGCAAGTCTATCGTTTATCATGCCGACACTAATAATGTGGTAGTCTCTTTGTCTGTTAACCCTTTCAATGAATTCTTCGGGACCTACTACCCATCCTAGTCTGAGCCCTGCAAGCGAATATACCTTTGACATACTTCCGGTGCTTATTCCTTTTTCATAAAGGTCGGCAATTGAAACAGTGAAATTATTTCCTTCGTGGGTTAAACCCCTATACACCTCATCGCACAGTATATAGGCGTCGCAGCTTCTGGCTATTTCTACTATTTCCTTTAAGAACCCTTCTTCCATTAGCGAACCTGTAGGATTGTTGGGATTATTTAAGCATATCAATTTGGTATTATCATTTACGTAGCTTTTTAACTCATTCAAATCGGGTAAGAATGAGTTTTCTTCTCTTAATCTCAATATCTTTACTTCAGCACCTATTGATTCAGGGATTGAATAAAGCTGCTGATATGTAGGAAGTACAGATATAACTCTATCTCCGGGCTCAACTAAAGTTAAGATTGAAAGAGCATTAGCATTAATGCCTCCGTGTGTTATGGTCACATTTTGAGCTATTGCTTTTTCATAAAGGTTCGCAACATTTGTCCTTAATGATAAACTGCCTTCAATATCACCATATGTAAGTTTCATATCTAAAATCTCATCAAGCAGTTGATCTTTTCTTCCGGACATTTGAAGTAGCTCATCAACTGTAAGGGATTCTACACATGTTTCAGCTAAGTTGTACTTACAGTAGTTTTCGTAGGTGTTCATCCAGATCTCAACACCAAAATCTTTTATTCTCATCTTTCCCACTCCGTTTTATATTTTCTCTATTATATCACATGATATAGGCTAGTAGTAATATAAGGATTGACTACTCTAGAGACTAACACTATTCATGAACAATTCTACCTTGTTATGACAGATAATTTCACTTATAATATAATGAATATCTACTGTAAGTATGTAAACAAGGGGGTAAGAAAATGGATCGTATGGAAGATGCAAGAAGCAAAAAGATTGTTTTTGTGTCGAGTTGTTTATTAAATACCAATAACAAAGTGAAGGGCCTTGCAAGATATCCAGGTATGTGCAAAGAGGTATTTGATACACTACATAAATATGGACTGGGTATAAATCAAATGCATTGCCCAGAAACCCTATATTTAGGTGTACAGAGATGGTGGGCAACAAAGAACCTTTATGACAATCTGGGATTTCGTTCATTCTGTAGAGAGCTCGCAAAACAGGTTGTGGACTATATACAGTCATATGAACAAGTTGGTTACAAAACAGTTGCGATATTAAGCTGTGATGGTTCGCCGACATGTGGTGTCACTTTAACCAGTTGGGACGATAACTGGGGAGGTCCTCCTGCTGACTTGGATTATAATAAGGCTTTGGTGGAAGGTTCAGGGGTATATATTGAAGAGCTTAAGAAAGAAATTGAATCAAGAGGCCTGAAAAAACCGCCATTTTATGGTTTGGCTCTTGATGATGAATCGGCAGATATGGATAAGATCATTTCAGATTTCGAAGTATTTATAAAATTTGTATGTGAAGGTTGATTTTGATGAAGAATTTGCGGGTAGAAGATTTTGAAAGGGTATTTAAAAATCGGGTGCCAGGTCCTCAAGGGATATATGAGTGCTATTCACTCCTAGTTCCTTTAGTTTATAAGGACGGAGAACTACATTTACTCTACGAAGTAAGGGCAGATTCTCTTAAGAATCAGCCAGGGGAGATATGTTTCCCTGGTGGAAGATTGGAGAAAGGAGAATCCCTTTTAGAGTGTGCTCTAAGAGAAACCTGCGAGGAGTTAAATATAAACAAAGAGGATATAAGTGTAATTGCTCAGCTGGATTATCTTTATACCTATAGAAATTTTATCATGTATCCTTTTTTAGGCGAAATAGATAGTAAGGCCCTTGATAATTTGAATGTGAATCATAAAGAAGTCAAGGAAGTAATCTTTGTACCGCTTTCATTTTTAACAGAAACAGAGCCTTTAGTGTATAATTTTGACATTATACTCTAAGGAGTAGAGAAGTTTCCTTATGAAAAAATCAATTCTGATAGCTATGACTGGAAAAAAGGTAAAAATGCAGTACCTATATATCAACATAAAAACTGGACAATTTGGGGGCTGACTGCGAGAATTACCTACCATATGATTAATATACTTAAGAAAAATTATAGCGAGGAAGTTAATGATAATACAATCAAAGAATTTTAGCTTAAAACAAATAGCAGAATCCGGACAGCTGTTTAGAATGAAGCAGATCGAAAATAATAAATATAGTTTAATTGCATACGAGAAGTATTTGGAGTTAACACAATTAGATGAATGTACCATTGAGCTAACATGCAGCACAAAAGAATATGAAGATATTTGGAAAGACTACTTTGATATGGACTTTGATTATGACATGATAGTTGAGAAGCTTAAAAATGGTGATGATACTTTTTTAAAAAAGGCAGCCGAATTTGGTAGTGGACTTAGAATACTCAGACAAGAGCCATTTGAGGTATTGATAAGCTTTATAATCTCGCAGAACAAAAATATCCCCGGCATTACAAATTGTGTCACAAAGCTTTGTGAGAGATTCGGAGAACGCAAGGAATATATTGACAATTCAGGGAACATTACTGTATACTATACCTTTCCTAGGCCGGAAACTTTAGCGAACGCTAGTGTAGAAGAAATAAGGCAAACAGGATTAGGTTACCGTGATGAATATGTTAAAAATGCGGCGAAAGCTGTTTTGCAAAAAGAGATAGATCTAGAAGAATTAAAGAAAAGTAAAAACAAGGATGCAGTTGAAAAATTAAAAAGCTTGCATGGTGTTGGTGATAAGGTTGCAAATTGTGTATCGTTATACGGGTTACATCATATTGATGCCTTCCCTATAGATATATGGATTTCTAGGGTCCTAGAAGATGTATATGGTAACGATTTTGATTTGAGCAAATATAGAGGTTATGAAGGGATTGTGCAACAATATATGTTTTTTTACATAAGAAATAAGGCTAAGGAGAAGACCGGATGAGTAGACTAGACGAACTATTAGTAGAAGATCTATTGGAAAAACGCATCAGAGAATCAATTGATTTTATTTCGAAAGCCCATGACAAGATTGATGGGCAATTGAAACCCAAGTTTATAGATTGCAATGCAAAAGCAGGAACTATTACATTAGAGTTCCCAGTTATGGATTGGCAGCTAAATACTAACAATGTTATGCATGGAGGGATGATAGCAACTGTTTTTGATGAAGCACTCGGTATTTTTGCACACTATTTTTCCGAAGGAAAGGCTGCCCTGACATCCAACATAACAGTTCATTACCTAAAACCCGTTCCGAAGGGCGACTCCCTTTTAATAACTGCTAAAATTATTTCAGCAGGTAGGAAGGTAATAACCTTATCAGGAGAAGGGCATCTAAAGAGCAATGGAATAATGACCAATTCTGCTATAGCTTCTTTTGTAATAGCAGGGTAATTTATATAAGAAAGGATGTAAAAGATGGTTGATCAGATTAAGCTGATTGCAGACAGAATTAAAGAGCTGAGAGAGATTTCAGGTATTTCTACCGAAAGCATGGCCAAGGAATTAAATGTGCCGGTCGAACTTTATTTAGATTATGAAAGTGGAAAGATTGATATTCCAGTCGGGTTTTTATATGAAATCGCTAAGAAGTTCAATGTAGAGCTTACGGCAATTTTAACGGGTGATGAACCTAAATTACATAATTTTGCATTAGTCAGAAAAGGAAAAGGTGTTAGAGTAGAAAGAACTAAGCAGTATCATTATTTGAGCCTGGCATATAATTTCGTAAACAAAAAGGCAGAGCCCTTCCTAGTTACAGTTGATCCCAAAACTGATGATGAAAAAGTTGTGTTCAATTCTCATCCAGGGCAGGAGTTTAATTACATGATTGAGGGTAAGTTAAAAATTATGATAGATAATCATGAACTTGTTTTGAATGAAGGAGATTCCCTGTATTTTGACTCCACCTTAAAACACGCCATGGTAGCCCTTGATGATAAACCTGCAAAGATTTTAGCAATTGTAATATATTAAATAGATTATTAAAAGAGAGGATATTTCTATGAGCTTACTAGAAAGATTTGTTACAAGAACCGAATTTGAAAATTATGAAGATTTTTATAACAACTTTGAATTAGTAGTACCAGAAGATTTTAACTTTGCTTTTGATGTTTTAGATGTAATAGCAGATGAAACACCTGACAGAACTGCAATGGTTTGGTGCGACGACAAGGGTAACGATAGGACCTTCAGCTTTGAGGAAATAAGAAGATATACTAATAAAACGGCTAACTTTTTTAAGAGCATAGGTATTAAAAAAGGTGATGCTGTAATGCTCATATAAAAAAGGCGTTATCAATTTTGGTTTTGTCTTTTAGCTTTACATAAGATTGGTGCTATATGCATACCTGCTACACACCTTTTAACAGCAAAAGATATTATCTACAGGAACAATTCTGCCGATGTCAAGATGATTGTGGCTATTGCTGAAGACAATGTAATCCAACACGTTAATGAGGCTGAAAAAGAATCGCCTACTTTAGAATATAAAGTAGTTGTTGGTGGCAATTATGAGGGATGGATTGATTTCGACAAAGGAATTTTAGAGTCCTCAGATGAGTTTAGAAGACCAGTAGGGTATGAGGCTACTAATAAGGATGATATTAGTCTACTTTATTTTACTTCAGGTACTACAGGCATGCCTAAAATGGTTCAGCATGACTTCTCTTACCCTTTAGGCCATATTGTTACAGCCAAATATTGGCATGACGTAACAGAGGACGGCCTTCACTTAACTGTCGCTGATACGGGTTGGGCAAAAGCAGTATGGGGGAAAATATACGGCCAGTGGATTTGTGGTAGTGCTGTTTTTGTTTATGATTACGATAAGTTTGTACCAAAAGAAATGCTTGAAGTGATATCAAAGTATAAGGTTACAACTTTCTGTGCACCCCCTACTATATACAGATTTTTTATTAAAGAGGATCTTTCAAAGTTTGATTTAAGCAACCTTAGGCACTGTTCAATTGCCGGAGAGCCATTAAACCCTGAGGTTTATTATCAATTCTTAAAGGCTACCGGCTTAAAATTGATGGAGATCTATGGTCAGACAGAGATGACTGTTACTATAGGTAACTTTGTTGGAATGGAACCTAGACCTGGTTCGATGGGTAAGCCTGCACCAACTTACGATATTGACTTACTGGATGAGTCCGGAAATCCATGCGATATAGGGGAAGAAGGGCAGATCGTTGTACGCACCGATAAGCGCAAGCCAGTAGGTATGTTTTTAGGATACTATAGAAATGAAGAATTAACTAAAAAAGCTTGGCATGACGGCGTGTACTATACGGGCGATATGGCATGGAAGGATGAAGATGGCTATTATTGGTTTGTTGGAAGGGCAGATGATGTTATAAAAAGCTCAGGTTACAGGATTGGACCTTTCGAGGTAGAGAGCGCACTTCTTGAACATCCTGCTGTATTAGAATGTGCTGTAACAGCAGTTCCTGATCCTGATCGCGGCCAGATCGTTAAAGCAACTATAGTATTAGCTAAAAATTATAAAGGAAGCGACGAACTGGTAAAAGAGATCCAGGATCATGTAAAAAAGGTTACTGCTCCATATAAGTACCCCAGGATTGTTGAATTCGTTGATGAACTACCAAAAACTATAAGCGGAAAAATTCGCAGAGTAGAAATTAGAGAGTCAGATAAAAGTAGGTAATTGGTTGCCAATTACCTACTTTCCTATTATAATCCCATTTCTTTTCTTTTCGAAAGAATATGGGCTTCTATATTATTTGCTACTTCGACTGGATCATCACCCAGTGCTATCTTACCGCCTGTCAAACCTTCAACATCCTCAGTTAAAAGTTTTACTAGCTTTGGAGCGCCTGTTATGAAAGGTGTTGGGGATAGATGGGTATATGCTCCATATGCTACTGCAAAAATGCCGTCTATTGTAGCTTTTTGCTCCATCCACTCGGGAGCTGTAACTGCTATTGGCAGATCTTTAATATCTACATTTAGATGTTCTTGTAGATGTTATTGCTAAGGGAAATATAAAGGGTATAGTTGCACTTGTCAATTGCTCTTCTCTTAGAAATGGTCCACAGGACTGGAATACAGTAAATCTTGCCAATGAGCTCATAAAGAAAGATATTCTCGTAGTTTCTGCAGGTTGCGGTAATCATGGTTTAGAAGTGGCCGGTATGTGTAATCTAGAAGCAATAGAATTGGCAGGAGAAGGACTAAGAGCTGTTTGCAAGGGTTTGGGGCTCCCTCCAGTATTGAGTTTCGGTACCTGCACAGATACAGGAAGAATATCTATGCTTGTCACAGCC
>JAAYHT010000245.1 GCA_012735285.1 Clostridiales bacterium
CTTTGTCACAAATGATTGACTACTCTAGAATGATTTAAAACTATTTTCTATATTTTTTATTGCATCTATCTAACGCCTATGTTATTATACTAAAAAATTAATAAAAAATCGTACTGAGTTTGCAAGGGTTCGTCCCGAGCAGGAAGGCGAGAGAATAGAAAACGGGTTTTCTATGTAAAACTGTCTATCCTTATGCCTTCCCATAAGGATTTTTTTATGGGGAGACTATGAAGAGATTAATCGATAAGTTAGCTACAAGGCGAATACTAGAAAAAGAAGAATTACTGCGTCTTCTCTCAAATTGTGATCAAAACAGCAGAAGCTATCTTTTTGCTAAGGCGAGAGATGTTGATGAACGCCACTTTGGCAATCAGATCTATATTCGAGGACTAATAGAACTTACAAACTATTGTAAGTGTGATTGCCTGTATTGCGGCATCCGCAGAAGCAACAAGAAGGCAGAGCGTTATCGCCTTACACCGGATGAGGTGCTAAAATGCTGTGAAACAGGTCATAAACTTGGCTTCCGTACTTTTGTACTTCAAGGGGGAGAAGATAGCCGTTTTTCAGATGATAGTATAGTCTCATTGATTGAATCCATCAAATCTGCCTATCCGGATTCAGCCATCACCCTTTCTCTCGGCGAAAAGAGAAAAGCTTCATATAAGAGATTCTTTGATGCTGGAGCAGACCGTTACTTATTACGCCATGAAACGGCAGATCCTATCCACTATGCCAAACTGCATCCTAATAATCAGACCCTGCAAAACAGAATGAGGTGCCTGTATGACCTTAAATCCATCGGCTACCAAGTGGGAACGGGTTTTATGGTAGGTTCTCCATATCAAACCCTAGAAAACTTGGTTAGTGACCTTCTGTTTATCCAAGACTTCCAACCTCAGATGGTTGGGATTGGGCCTTTTCTACCCCATCGAGACACTCCTCTTGGTCATCAAACAAAAGGAAGTATGGAGCTCACGTTGACCATAATCGCCATCTTAAGGCTTATGATCCCTAATTTGCTGATTCCATCCACCACGGCACTGGCAACTATTCATCCAAGTGGGAGGGAGCAGGGGATTTTGGCAGGTGCCAATGTGGTCATGCCCAATCTTACGCCTACTAGTGTAAGAAAGAAATATTTACTCTATGATGATAAAGCATGTACGGATCAGGAGGCCGCAGAGGGGCTGATGGCTCTACAAGGTAGATTGAAAGCTATTGGCTACCGTATTGTTGTGAGCAGGGGCGATTTTAAGCCAATCGATTAGCATAGAAAACCTGGACTTTATGTCCTTCCTTTGTCTACGGAAAGGAGTTTAAAAAATGTATAACCCATTATCTAAAAAAGCTACCGAGTTTATCAGTAATGAAGAAATTCTAGAAACTATTGAGTATGCTCAAAAAAACAAACGAAATGCACCGCTTATTAACAGCCTCATCGAAAAAGCAAAGGAATGTAAAGGGCTTTCCCATAGGGAAGCAGCTGTTCTTCTAGAATGCCAATTGCCTGACCAAAACGAAGAAGTTTTGAAACTAGCAAGCAAGATTAAAGAACAGATTTATGGAAATCGAATAGTTTTATTTGCACCCCTGTATTTGTCCAACTACTGCATCAATGGATGTGTTTATTGCCCTTATCATAGGCAAAACAAAAATATCCCAAGAAAGAAACTCTCTCAGGAAGAGATAACTCGAGAGGTTATAGCGCTACAGGACATGGGACACAAACGTCTAGCGCTGGAAGCTGGGGAAGATCCGGCAAACAACCCTATTGAATATATCCTAGAGAGCATTGAAACAATATACAACATTAAACATAAAAACGGAGCTATACGAAGGGTAAATGTAAATATTGCTGCCACCACAGTTGAAGATTATCGCAAACTTAAGAATGCTGGGATCGGCACCTATATTCTTTTCCAAGAGACATATCATAAGCAGCGCTATGAGTCCCTTCACCCCACCGGCCCCAAGCATAACTATGAATACCACACAGAAGCCATGGATCGTGCCATGGAAGCAGGGATAGATGATGTAGGACTCGGAGTATTGTTTGGGCTAAACATGTATCGCTATGATTTTATAGGCTTACTGATGCATGCAGAACATCTGGAATCAAGCATGGGTGTTGGTCCTCACACCATTAGCGTTCCAAGGATCCGTCCTGCTGACGATATACAGGTGGAGGATTATAAAGATGCTGTGACTGACGATATTTTTGCCAAAATTGTTGCCGTATTGAGGATCGCTGTTCCCTATACAGGCCTAATCATTTCCACAAGGGAATCCCAGAGGGTTCGGGAGAAGCTCTTAGATCTTGGAGTATCACAAATCAGTGGCGGATCAAAAACCAGCGTTGGTGGCTACGCCAATTCTGAACCTTTAGATGAAGAAACCGCTCAATTTGATATTAATGATCACAGAACTCTGGATGAAATCGTTGATTGGCTTTTGGGGCTAGGTTATATTCCTAGGTTCTGCACAGCCTGCTACCGTGAAGGACGTACGGGAGACCGTTTTATGAGCCTTGCCAAAACCGGTCAAATTGCGAACTGCTGCCATCCTAATGCCCTCATGACTTTAAAGGAATACTTGGAAGATTACGCTTCATCTCAGACAAAGGAGCGGGGAGATAAGGTTATAAAGCAACAAATTGTACTTATTCCAAATAAAAAAGTTCGCTCGCTGGCAGCTCATCATTTAGCTGAAATAAGCGAAGGCTCTCGTGATTTTCGTTTTTAAGGAATAGGATAGGAAGGGATAGTATGAGTCTACATAAAACTACAGAAGGAAATCGTCTGCACATTGGTATATTCGGAAAACGAAACAGCGGAAAATCTTCTCTAATTAATGCATTGACCGGACAGGAGATAGCCCTAGTTTCTGACGTAGCCGGGACTACAACTGATCCAGTTAAAAAAGCCATGGAAATTCCCGGGCTTGGTCCCTGTGTTTTCATTGATACTGCTGGCTTTGACGATGAGGGAGAGTTAGGCGGTATGCGAGTTGACAAGACAAAAAAGGTAATAGAAAAGACAGATCTTGCCTTAGTTGTTTTTTGCGATGACGACATTTCCCGGGAAATTGAATGGATCGAAGAGCTTCACCAATTAGAAACACCAGTCATAGCAGTGGTAAATAAAGCTGATATTATTACAAACGCAGAAGAACTCTGCCAATTGATCTATAAAAGCTGCGGGCTTAATCCTGTTTTAGTAAGTGCGACAAATAAAACTGGGATAGAAGAGCTACGTACTGAAATAATTCGGAAGCAACCAGAGGATTATGAGCTGGAGGAGATTACCGGAAGGCTGGCAGGGAAAGGGGACACTATTCTACTAGTGATGCCACAAGACATTGCAGCACCCAAGGGCCGCCTGATTCTGCCTCAGGTTCAGACTATCAGAGAACTATTGGATAAAAAATGCCTTGTTTTATGTGCCACCGCTGACGAAATTGATGCAGCATTAGCCGCATTGGCAAAGCCTCCTGAATTGATTATTACAGATTCTCAAGTTTTTCCTCTGGTCTTTAGCAAGAAACCTAAAGAAAGCAAGCTGACCTCTTTTTCAATACTCTTTGCCAACTACAAGGGAGATTTGCACCATTTCATTAGGGGAGCAAAAACTATTGATTCTCTTGATGATAATGCAAAAATCCTCATCGCGGAGGCCTGTACACATGCTCCTCTTGAGGAAGATATCGGTCGGGTTAAGATACCCGCCTTGCTTCGCCGCAATATCGGCGAAAATTTGCAAGTAGAGGTTGTTTCAGGCTCAGATTTTCCTAAGGATCTTTCGCCCTACAACCTTGTCATCCATTGTGGTGCCTGCATGTTCAACAGAAAGCACGTGCTTTCGCGGATAAGACAGGCAAAGGTTCAAGGTATACCTATTACGAATTACGGAGTAGTACTGGCGAAATTGTCCGGTATCCTAGACCAAATCGATTACTGATATTACATTAACCTAAATAACAAAAGATTAAAGGAAATCATATAATTCCATTAGCCCTTCGGGGCTTTTTTGTTGAAAGTTTTCGCAGAATATTTTTCGGATAAGTGTAAAATATATTTACAAAAAGTTGTTGACATATGTCAAATACTTAGTAAAATGAAATTGATGACATATGTCAATAACCTTGAGGAGGTGAATAGGATGCCAAGGGGAGATGGAACTGGTCCAATGGGCGATGGACCAATGACGGGAAGAGGTTTAGGATTTTGTTCTGGTTCTGACGTATTAAAGTATGGAGCAGGACTTGGGCTTGGGTTAGGGTTAGGCTTAGCTCAAAAATTTGGAATTGGTAGAGGTCTTGGCAGAGGAGTTAGAACAAGTAGGTTAACCTCCAAAACAAGAAAAGAAAAGATAGAAATGTTAAAAAAGGAAAGGGAGATTTTACAAAAACGCCTAAAAGATATTGATAAACAATTAAAAAAATTGTAAACATGGAGGTTTGTTTGTATGAAAATAGCTATTCCAATAGAGGAGAAAAATATTGAGACTAATGTATGCCCATCCTTCGGACGCACTCCCTACTTTCTTATCTACAACACAGATACTAAAGAAAGCGAATTTATTGACAATAGTGCGGCGGAAAGCTCAGGTGGTGCTGGGATAAAGGCAGCACAAATAATTGTAGACAAAGAAGCAGATGTTTTACTTACACCTCGTTTAGGGTCAAATGCTGCTGATACACTTAAAGCTGCTGAAATTGAAATATATAAAACAAAATCTGGTTCGGCCAAAGATAATATTGACGCATTTATTGCAGGTGAACTCTCGGTTCTTAAAGAAATACATGCTGGATTCCATGGGCAGGGGCGGTAATTAATTATGAAAATAGCTGTACTAAGCGGCAAAGGTGGAGCAGGAAAAACGCTAGTGTCGGTAAATTTGGCTGCGGTTGAGCAAGAATCAGCCTATATAGATTGTGATATTGAGGAGCCTAATGGATATCTTTTCTTTAAACCAAAGGACGTTTCAGTAGAAGAAATATCAGTGAAAATACCAGTAGTGGACAATGAACTCAGTAATGGTTGCCGAAAGTGTGTAGAGTTCTGTAATTATAACGCCCTTGCCTTCATAAAAGACAAATTGCTCATCTTTGATGAGATTTGTCATTCCTGTGGAGGTTGTGTTTTGCTTTGCCCTGAAAAGGCATTAACAGAGAAAGATAAGGTTATTGGCAAAGTGGAAAAAGGAGCTTCTGAACAAGTAACAGTCTACACGGGAATATTAAATATTGGTGAGGCTTCAGGAATCCCTATCATAGATAATCTGATAGAAAAAAGCAGGTCATCAGATCAGTTAACTGTTATAGACTGTCCCCCTGGTAGCGCATGTAGTGTAATAGAAAGCATAAAAGATGCTGACTATTGTATTTTAGTAGCAGAGCCTACACTGTTTGGGGTTCATAATCTTAATATGGTTTATGAACTTGTTAAGTTGTTTAATAAACCATTTGGGGCGGTTCTAAACAAATGCCTTGATGGAGAAAACCCGGCAAAAGAATTTTGCATAGAAAAAGGAATTAAGATTCTAGCTAAGATTCCCTTTGATAATGATCTTGGAATGCTGACTTCTAATGCAGAAATAGCTGCTAGAAAAAGTGATAGATTTAAAGATTTGTTTTCTGATCTGCTAGATATGGTAAAAAAGGAGGCTCAGAATGAAGCAGTTACTAAATCTTAGTGGGAAAGGGGGCACTGGTAAAACTACAATAGCAAGTGCATTTATCAAATTATCAAACGCTAAGGCTTATGCAGATTGCGATGTGGATGCACCTAACCTCCACCTTATAACTCAACAAAAAACTGAACCGAAAAAGACAGATTTTTATGGCTTGCTAAAAGCAGAGATAAATACAAATCTTTGCATTGAATGTGATCTTTGCAGGCAAAACTGTAGATTCAATGCCATATCAGCAGTAGATAAGTATGAAATTAATATTTTCGCCTGTGAAGGATGTGGAGTATGTAAGTTAGTTTGCCCAGTAGATGCTGTATCATTAAAACCAGCTGTAACTGGTGAACTGATGTTGTATAATAATATGGATGAAGTTTTTTCCACTGCGCAACTAAAAATGGGTAGCGGCAATTCAGGCCTTTTTGTTACTGAGGTAAAAAAACAGATGAAGTCGGCATCAATACCAACGGATCTCGCAATTATTGATGGATCCCCCGGTATAGGTTGTCCGGTAATAGCATCCCTTAGCGGTGTAGATATGGTCTTAATAGTAGCTGAACCATCTGTGTCAGGGATTAGTGATATGGAACGAATTATTGATACAGCTGCCAGATTTGGTGTTAAAATAGCAGTATGTATAAATAAATTTGACATCAATAAAGAAAATACAGAAAAGCTAGAGCTGTTTTGTAAAAATCATGGGCTGGCTTTTATGGGGAAAATACCCTTCGATTCTCAAGCGGTAAA
>JAAYHT010000246.1 GCA_012735285.1 Clostridiales bacterium
CCTGTAGGCACTTTAATTATAGACAAACAAACCGGCAAAGTGATGAAAGATCTTACTAAGCATGGTGAATCTTTTATTGCAGCAAAGGGAGGCAAAGGTGGAAAGGGGAATGTCCGCTTTAAGAGCTCTGTCCGTCAAGCACCAAATTTTGCGGAAGCGGGAGGTGCACCTCAAGAAAGAGAGGTTATTTTAGAACTAAAGCTTATTGCAGATATAGGGCTTGTAGGGTTTCCTAATGTTGGTAAATCAACTCTGCTTTCAGTAGTTACAGGGGCTAGAACAAAGATAGATAATTATCCCTTCACCACATTAACCCCTAACCTTGGTGTGGTTAAGTACAAGGATGATAGTTTTATTATGGCAGATATACCTGGTCTTATAGAAGGCGCTCATACCGGGTCAGGCTTAGGTTTGGACTTTTTAAAACATATTGAACGCACAAGACTTTTAATTCACATAGTCGATGTATCAGGATCAGAGGGAAGGGATCCTATTGATGATTTTAATATGATTAATTATGAATTAGAAAGTTATAGCAGCAAACTGTCTAAAAAGCCACAGATAGTAGCAGCAAATAAAATAGATTTAGCTAGTGATGAACAGTATAAAAGATTTGAAGACTATATTTTGTCCCTCGGACTTAGAGTTTTCCCAATTTCAGCTCCAATACATCAAGGAGTATCTGAGCTCATAGATGAAACATATAAAACTTTAGTATCTTTACCTATAGAAGTAGAGAAATACGACTATTTTGATCCAAGCGAAATGGAAGATAGAGATTATAAAAAAATTGAGTATATAAAAGATAATGATGTATTTGTACTGTCAGGCAAACAATTGGACAAAATATTTAGATCTACAAACTTTAACGATATGGGTTCGCTTCGCTATCTTTACAAGTATATTGAAAATAGTGGTGTAATAGATAAACTTAAGGACTTAGGCTTGAAAGATGGTGACACCATACGCATAAATGATTTTGAATTTGAATATATAGAATAATGCTTTATAAGTCTACCTTATATGAGACTACTTTCCCTATATAACTAAATTCATTAATATCATCAAGGAAGTATGTCTCATGAGACTTATCTTCAGGAATCAAAAGAATTTTGTTTTTGATAAAATGGATCCAACGCAATGTGGGCACTCTTCGATTGTCGGGATAAAATGCAATAATATCCCTATCTTTTAATAGGTCTTTTTTTGTGGGCATTATATAAATTAGAGCGTACATTGGGATAAAAGGTGCCATAGAAGAATCTGCTAAAAATAAGTTAATAAGCTCTCCTTGAACATCTGATTCAGCTGCATCTCCACATGAAAGTGCAATTTTTTTAACCAAATCGTGTGCCTTTTTTGGATCATCCATACTTATATACTCAGAAGAAAGTTCTAATGCTGCTAACACATCTAATTTCTTTATGTATTCGTCCATTTCTTTCGTATAAGTCTTACCTGTTGCCTTACAAAGTGATTCAAGCATGGCTTTATTTAAGGACGATGATGCTAACATGTATTCTCTAACTATTTTGGGTGCCTTCTCCATATAGCCTTGGAACACCAGATAGGCTTGTTTATCTGAACCGCATACTTTTGCAAGTGCGAGTGAGACTTCTTCCGAAGGAGGGGGTAGCTTACCATTCTTTAGTTGTGAGATATATGAGGGGGTAATCTTTAGATTAAGATCTTCACAGCGCTTTGAAATTTGCCTTAATGAAAGCTGACTTTCTTCAATAATGCTCTCTAACATTTTAGCATAACTCATAGTAATCCTCCTCATATATTAATAAAATATAAAGTTACCTATTTGTTAAGTAATCACTAACCTCAATATATCACTTACCATAATATAGTGTCAACGACTTAAACAGTAATTTTATTAGACATTTACAAATGTTATTCGACAATAATCAACATCTAGATTTATTGTTAATGATGGTAATTTCTGATAATATATATATAATATTATTCGTGAAATACCCTATTGAAAGGAGATAATATTGGATTCTAATAATATGCCTATTCCAGGCCGAGATAAATGCCTAGAGTTACTTAAAATATATAATACTCCAGCTCATATAATTAGGCATTGCATAGCAGTAAGTGAAATTGCTATTCGCATTGGTAAAGCATTGAACGCTAAAGGCTACAAACTTAACCTAGGCTTAATTGAGGCGGCAGCATTGCTTCATGATATTGCAAGGCTTGAAGATAATCATGGGCTGAAAGGTGCACTTATAGCTGAAAAACATGGTTACAGAGAAGTGGCAGAGTTGATTAAACTTCATATGTATTACATAACTGATCCCTATAAAGAAAAGTTTGATGAACAAGACATTTTATGTCTTGCAGATCGCATGGTAAAAGAAGATGAATATGTAGGTCTAGAAGTGCGCATGCAGTATGTTTTGGACAAATTTAAGGGAGATAAAGAGGCTATAGAAAGGATAACGCAAAGACTTGAAGAGAACAGGATTCTAAAAAGTAGAATAGAAAAAATTATTGATATGAAAATGGACCAATTAATGAGTATTTAGGTTATGAATAAGCCCCTTTTGTCATATGTTATACCATAGCTAAGCAGGAGGGGTTTATTATGTATCGTAGAAAAAGAGTCACTAAAAGATTTAAAAAATCTTTTGGACAGACACTCATCAAACAAGTAATTGTATGCATAATCATAGTACTCTTAGTTATTATTGCTAAAAAGATGGATATAGCAATAGTAAATGCAGCTGTCGAAACATTCCAAACACAAATAACTAAAAATTATACTGCTACTGATATTATAAACTCGGGGAAATCTGCTCTTAGCCAGGTTAAAGACGGTACATCTACCGTAGTTGCTACCTTTTTACATGGAGGAAAAGTGATGGAGTTTTCTGTTCCAACTGACGAACCCGCAGTACTTAGTGTGTCAGCAGGTACAGATAATAAAACACTTCAATTTATAGCAGATAAAGAGCTTCAGGTGTACGCAGCTGCAGGGGGAACGATTTCCGAGATTGGTAATATCAATGATGAAACAAAATATATTAAAATAACTCATGGGAACAACATAGTAACGCTTTATGGAGGAATAAAAGAAGTATATGTTAAGAGCTTAGAAAGGGTTAAAAGAGGGCAAATAATCGGTTCTGTAACTGAAGGTGAGAGTCTTTTTTTTGAGATTTGGGCTGACGGCAAAATGATAGATCCTAAAGAATACATAGACTTTTAATATAAATTATGTGGAAGTTTAAAATTGCCGATATCAATATAGAAATACATATTTCCTTTTTTGTACTCGTAGTTTTATTTTTCTATTTAGGTGACGCATTTTTAGCATTTTGCTCGGTAATATTTTCATTTCTCCATGAAATAGTCCATGGAATAGTTGCTAAAAGGTTAGGTTATACGCCTAAAACTATTAGCGCCGGACTATTCGGAGGAGTGTTGCAC